>LZRQ01000121.1 GCA_002159155.1 Firmicutes bacterium ZCTH02-B6 | reverse complement strand
CGTTGAAGGAGTTCCATGGAAGACCTCACCTTCGGAGTACGATGAGTACTCGTCCCGTCCAGGACGGTGAGGTCTTCTTTCTTTCCATCCCCTTCCATTCCCTGTGCTACAGTAACGTTACACGATTAATCTGAACCAGCGGGCTGTACCTGGCGTCCCCCGTCTTTCCTGCGCCCATGGTATACTGGTGCGGGAGGCGACGCAAAGATGGCCGACGTGTTGCCGGAGTCCCGGGTCCAAGCAGACGGATGGCAACTCAACGCGACTGCAATCCTCGAGCGGCTGGCGGAGATGTACCCCGACGCCCGCTGTGCACTGAACTATACGACCCCCTTCGAACTGCTCGTGGCGTGCATCCTTTCTGCCCAATGCACGGACAAGCGCGTCAACATTGTGACCGCGCGCCTGTTTCCCCGGTGCCATCGGCCCGAACACTTTGCAGCCATGAGCCCCGATGAGCTGTCCGAAGAAATCAAGGACTGCGGCCTGTTCCGCAGCAAAGCGCGCCACATCGTGGAGTTGTCCAAGATCCTTCTAGAGCGCTACGACGGCCGTGTGCCCGACACCCGGGAGGAACTGATGCAGCTGCCGGGCGTCGGACGCAAAACAGCCAATGTGGTCATCAGCAATGCCTTTGACCGGCCGGCCATCGCTGTGGACACCCACGTATTTCGCGTCGCCAACCGCATCGGACTCGCTGACGCACCGGACCCCCTTAAGACCGAGCTGCAGCTGATGGAGGTTATCCCAGAAAACCTGTGGAGCCAAGCCCACCACTGGCTGATCCATCACGGGCGCACCCTCTGTCACGCCCGTAACCCTCGGTGCCACGTCTGCCCCATTCAACCTTATTGCCGCTACGCGGTCATGTGGGCCGGCGGGAGCGGGAATTCTCCCGCGCCGAAGGTGGACAAGGACCCCCTCAGCGCCGGGGACGCTGTAACCCAGCGCGCCGCGGCCAAACCGGCGTCCCGACACCGATCGCCCAAAGCGGGGGTGCGTCCCCAATGAGCCGCCACGCCTTTTCTGGCCTGCTGGCCGGCAAGACTGCCCTCATCACCGGTGGGGCCGGGGGCATTGGCAGCGAGATGTGCCGCGTATTCGCCGAGGCAGGGGCGCGCGTCTTTTTCTGCGACATCGCGCTGGACCGGGCCCGGCGGTTGGAGGCGGACCTACTGGCCGCCGGTCTGCCGGTACACTTCATCCCGGCCGACGTTACCTCGGCCGAGCAGGTCCAGCTGATGGTGCAACAGATCACCGGCGATCAGGGCCCGCTGCACATCCTGGTCAACAATGCCGGCATTAGCGGGCGCCCGCTAGGGGACGGTCCCGTGACCGAGTGCAGCGAGGCAGCGTGGCAACGGGTCCTGGACGTTAACTTGACAGGTCCCTACCTGGTTTCCCGCTACGCGGTGCCCGCCATCATCCGCGCCGGGGGCGGGGCGGTCGTCCATATTTCTTCTGACGACGCCCTCGTGGGACCACTGCCTCCTTACGACACGCACGCCTACTGTGCCAGTAAGGGTGGCCTCATCGCACTCACGAAAGCTATGGCCATCAGCTACGCTCCCTACCGGGTGCGCGTGAACGCCATCGCTCCCGGCTGGGTCGCCTCGCCGATGACCGCGGACTTGCATCAGGATCCGGCCAAGCATGCTGAGCTGGTGGCGCGCCATCCCCTGGGTAGGCTGGGCACGCCGCGGGATATTGCGATGGCTGCGCTGTTTTTGGCGTCGGACGCCGCCGGGTTTATTACCGGTGTCGTGCTGCCTGTCGAAGGCGGCGCGACCAGCTGGTAGGTTTCCCTTTCCCTTCCCGCATCAGCAGTCTCCATTGCGCCTCCCACCGGCAAGACTCATCATCTCGTGGACGTGTCCGCCACGGGCACACGCCCAAACCGTAAAGGAAGGCGTGTGCCCGTGTCCATGTCTTGTCCCCAGTTTGTGATCAGTGCATTATCCACAAATCCACGGGGAGGATCCGCCCGCCGCTAACACGAAGAGACTCCGTTGCAGCGATTTTGTCCTCATCTTGTCCTCATTTTGTCCACAGGTTGTCCACAATTTGTGGATAACTCGGCAGGTCCGGGGGCGGCAGACCGGTGCAGATCGAAATTCGCGGCGTCGAACGGCTCAGCTTCCGTGAACGACAGGTGGTCGCACTCAAAGAAATGGGCCACAGCAACCAGGCGATCGCACGCCGTCTGGGCGTGTCGCCGGCCACTGTGGCCACCCTGTACAACCGGGCAAAAGCGAAAGGTTATCAAGTAGTGCTCGTCTTAAGCGGCGATCCTCTCAATTTGTTCCCGGGCGGCGCCGATGACGGCGACGCGGAGCCTGATCCGCCCGAGGACGAGGGCGCCCAATAGGTGAACGGCCGCGGCCATCGTCACCCACAAGCCGCACCCGCAGCTTAGCCGATCACAGCCGCCCCAGCGGCTTGCATGTCGGCCACGGCCTTTTCTTCGTCGCCCGGAGACACGTTGACCGCCCGGGACCCGCTGCGAATCAAAACGGCCTGAAACCCGTGACGGACGGCGTCGAGCACTGTGGCCCGGACGCAGTAGTCGGTGGCCAGGCCGCCAACATACACTTTGCGCACACCCCGCGCTCTGAGCCAGCTGGCCAGGTCCGGTTGCGCCGTCAAGTCGCCCTCGCCGCTCAGCCGCCCATCAAAGCCGCTGTAGCCCTCCTTGTCCCGGGCAAAGGCTTTCCGGAAGACGGCTCCCTGTACCACGAGATCCTTGTGGAAGTCGGCGCCCGGTGACCCCTGGACGCAGTGCACCGGCCAAATGCCGCCCTGTTCCTTAAACGAGCAATGGTCCTCAGGGTGCCAGTCCTGCGTATAGACAACTGGCCGCCCCGCGGCGGCGAACCGCCGGATCCAGTCATTGAGCACGGGCACCACCGCGTCCCCGTCGGTCACGGCCAGCGCCCCTCCGGGGCAAAAGTCGTTTTGCACATCGACAACGATGAGGGCCGCATCGGGCTCCGGCACGATCGCTTCCACGCTGTAACACCCCTTATCTCCCTGCTGTCTGTCATCACCTCCAGTTTACCATCGGCCGGCAAGCTGGCCAATTACGTCAGGCGCGTGCCCAGCGCAGCCGTCCGTGCCGCCATAGTACCTTGAGCAGTAGGCGAGGCCCGCCCAAGGAAAGGATGTACCGCCACGTGTTGAGGTCCTTCACTATCACTGGAAACCGGCCGAAGAGCGTGACAGGGCCGATGCGGGCCAGTCCCGCGTCCGTCCCGACCGTCGCCAAGGTCCCGGCCGTTCTGGCCCGGTACCCCCGCAGCGGACGACCCTTGAGCTCAGCCCAAATGTTGTAGGCCGCCAGGCGGCCTTGCTGCACCGCATGCTGGGCCGTCGGAGGCATGGGCTGGCCGGTGCGCGGGTTGATGGCTAGGGCCGCATCGCCGACCACGTACACGCTGGGCTCGTCCACCGACTGCAGATAGGAGTTGACGACCGCACGGCCGCGGGTACGGGTGGTGAAACATTTCTCGATCAAGCGGTTGGCCCGTACCCCGCCGCTCCAGATGATCGTTCGTGCCTCTACGCGGTTCCCGTCCGCCAGCACCACTGCCCCGGGCTCGACAGCTTGCAGCGGGCTTCCCAGAATGAGGCTAACTCCCTTGCGCACCAGCGCGTTGGTGGCGGCGTCGATTGACGCCTGGTCGAAACCGGGCAAAATGTCTGGCGCTGCTTCGACGGCGATGATCCGGATCTCTTCGGGCTGCAGGCCGTGGCGCCTCGCCAGAGCAGGCCGCTGATCGGCCAGCTCTCCCGCCAACTCGACCCCCGTCAACCCGGCACCCGCGATAACCACCGTCGTCAATGCCCGCCGCCGCTCAGGGTCCTGCTGGCCAGCCGCGCGAGCTAGCATCGCGTCAATGTGGCGGCGAATATTTTCGGCGCTGTTGAGGCTGTTCAAAGGCAGGCTGTTTTCGCGCAGGCCCGGGATGGCAAAATACTCCGGCTCACTGCCCAAAGCCACGACGAGGCGGTCAAACTTGAGCACCCGTTCGCGGTCCAGCACTACCTGCCGTTCCCGGAGTCGGATGTCAGTGACCGTCCCTTGGACCACTTCCACGCTGGTGCCGGCGAAGATGTCCTCAAGGGGCACCGCCAACACCTTCACGTCACGCCCCGCGGCAGGACGGTAAACCTCGGTGATCAGCTCGTGGTACCGGTCCCTGTTGATGACGCTGATCTCGGCCCCACGACCCCCGAGCAACCGATCCAGGTCCAAAGCCGCCCGCACCCCGGCAAATCCCGCGCCGAGCACGCGGATCTTCACGGGCCCCACCCCCGCACCGGCTAGTCTGGCCCGGTCTGCCCGAGGTTAGGCGCGCCTGCTGGGTTAGGCGCGCTTGTCGGGAAGCGGCGGAGGCATCACCGGCCCGGCACAGGCCGTTGCGAACAGGCGCTCCCACGACATGGATCCCCCGAACGCATGCCGCATGGCCAGTTCCTCCTCTTCGTCAGCCGGCCGCCGCGACCGGGGTCTCGACGGGATCGTGGATGGACGCAAACAGGTCCACCAACCCCGGGTCCAAATGCCGCCCGCGGCGGCAGGACAGTTCCAGCATAGCCGCCGTGTGGCCGCGTTTCAGTCCGACACTCACATACGTGGCCGCTACGGCGATGATCCGGGCCAGGAGCGGGATGTCTTCCCCAGCCAGTCCATCTGGAAATCCCGACCCGTCGTAGCGCTCGTGATGATGCCGAACCGCGTCGCGGGACAGCTCCGGTAACGGGAACAAGCTCAAGATCTTCTCGCCAAAGAGCGGATGAGCCCTCATCCGATCCCGGGCGACTGGGCCTACCGGGTCCCGTTGGCGCACCACTTCCGGATCTAGGGATGTTATACCGATGTCATGGAGCTTGGCCGCGTGGCCCAACGCCTCAAGGTCGTCCGGCGAGAGCTGAAGCGCCCGGCCTAGGGCCAGCGCGTAGCGGCAGGTGAGCTCTGCTTGCTGTCGGATGTCCGGGTAGAGGCTTTCAATGGAATCCAGCAGATCCAAGAGCGTCGTGAAATAACACAGCCGCTCCCTCAATTCGGGATGAATCGCGGCGGCAGAATCGACCCGGCCCGCCACGCTGTTCCATTGGCGCACCAGATCGTCCAACAACTGGTTGACCCGGGCCCAATCGGTCCACCGGTATGCTTGGGCAAAGTACGTGCTGGCCCGCTGCAAATCCAGGAGGGCCGTCTGCCGGTCCCCGATATCCAAAGCAATGGAGCCAAACAGCTCGCTCACCACCGCTACTTCAGGCTTGTGCGTGGTGAGCACGTTGGGCCAGAGCACCCGCAGCGCCTCGCTCCCGTAAAAAACCGCCCGGTCGAGGCTGCCCAGCAAATAGTGCAGCCACGCCAGGGCACCGTAAGTGGAACCGAGATTTGGGTGATCGCCTTGACAGCGCTCCAAAACCTCGCGCGCCGCCTCCAAATACGCGCTGGCTCCTGCCAAGTCGCCGCGTTCCAGGCAGATTTGACCGAGGTTTGTCTGGAGATGGGCGACCCGTGGGTCCCCGTCGTGGCCTGCCAGCAACTCTAAAGCTTGCCGCGTCGACTTCTCGGCCTCGTCCCACCGCCGCACCGTGATCCACATGGCGGAGGCCGCATGTTCCACGTGCACCCGCCAAGACGGTTCCAGATCCTGGCAGCCATCGCGGGCGGCCCGCACATACGCGTCCGCCTCGTCAAACCGCCCCATCTGGCATGCACCGAGAGCGAGGTTCACCAGCACCTTGACCCGGAACCGCGGGTCGCAACTCGGCTCAGCTTCCACCAGCGCTTCCGCGCGTTTCCAGACGGCTTGTGCGACATGAAAGCGACCTAGCTCGTATTCGACGCACCCAAGGGCGTTGAGGCTGCGCATGAGATCCACCCGGTGGCCGACGCGGCGCGCTTCGTCCCGCAGCCGACGCCAACATTCGGCCGCAAGAATCACGAGCCCTTGCCCCCAGGCCCAGCGCCCCTTTTCGTAAAGGTCGACTCGGTCAGCGAGCATCCGAACCCCCCGCCGGTGCATCGAGAGAAAACGCCTGCCCTGGCCGACCGGTCGGCCAGGCAGGCGCTGGCCTGCACGCCATCCCAAACGTCACCGGGAGCCTGACGACCCGTCTCAGCGCGCTCTGCCCGCGCGAGAGACTTGCCTCCCTGCCCGGCCCATCGGCGTCAGATCCACAGCTTGCCGCTTAGGCTCGCACCCAGGCCTCCAGTAGGTCTCGTGTTCAGCGTCGCGCAACACCACTGTTAACCAGACTTGCGCGTATAGTTCGGCACCAGCAAGCCAGCTCCTGCCTTCCGCCGCCGAATTTTTCTCACAATGGAATGCCAAAGCGGACCGCGGTTCCCTGTCCAGGCGCTGACTCGAGCTCCATCCACCCTCCCAGCAACTGCAGCCGCTCGCCCATCCCCTGTAGGCCAAACCGGTTAGTCGGTCGGGTCAGGCGCGGGTCAAATCCACGCCCGTCGTCCCGCACTTCTCCTTGCAACTCCCTATCCAGGCGGACAATACGAATCTTGACGTTGACCGCGCCCGAGTGCTTGTTCGCGTTGTTTAGGCACTCCTGTACCAACCGAAACGCCGCCAACTCCACCTGCGGGTCGAGGCGGCCGAGCTCGCCCTCAAAGTGCAGATCGACGGCCATGCCGGTACGCTGCGAGAATTCCGAGGCATAAAGCCGTAGCGCCTCAAACAACCCATGTTCTTCCACAACCAGCGGACGCAAGTCGGCAATGACCTGGCGGATGTCCCGGAGGCTCGCCCGCAGCAGTTCCTTGAGCCGGCGCAGCTCCTCCTTGGCCCGCTCCGGATCGGTGTCCATCAGGCGCTCACAAACTTCCACCCGCAGCACGAGGTTGGCCAAGGTTTGCGCCGCGCCGTCGTGAAGCTCGCGGGCAACGCGCCGGCGCTCTTCTTCCTGGGCCTGGAGGACGCTGACGGCCTCCTTCGAGGGCACAGGTCGGGACACCGTGGGCCCGGTCTGGGCCCCGACCCACTCCTCGCCGTCTTCCCAGCGCTCCTTCTTCCAGATGGGCACGATCACTTTCAAACGGTCGATGGCGTAGCGAGCCGCGGCAAAGGCGGCGTCCCGATGAGGAGCAGCGGCCGCGACCATGACGCTGGCTTCGCCGCTGCGTAACGTGCCGATCCGGTGGCTAATGGCCAGCCGTACCGCCGGCCAGCGCTCCGCCACCTCTCTTCCGATCCTGGCCATCTCCTGCAGCGCCATTTCACGATACGCCTCGTACTCCAGGTGCACGGTCCGGCGCTCGCCGGTGTATTCCCGCACGACGCCGGCAAACAAGGTAATGCCCCCAGCCCGGGGGTGCACCACCTTGGCGATCATGTCATCTGCGGACAGCGGGCGCTCGGTAATCTCAAAATTCCCGCTCGACCCCGGGTCATCAGCGCCGCCGCTCACCGGCGGGAGAAACGCCACCTCATCCCCTTCGGCCAGACTGGTTTGCCACGTCGCGTATTTGAGGTTCACCGCCACCAATAGGCGACGCTCGAACCGCTCAATGTCCGGGCAACCCGCTACCAGCCGGCGCCAAACGTCCTCCACGGTCGCACCAGGAGGCAACTCCAGCGTGAGTGTCCTCTGTCCCAGTCTTTCTGCCAACGCCGCGAAGGTGCGGACGGTCACCTGCACACCGCCGGCCTCCTTTGGACCCGAATCGCTGATAGAGCGACCCCCGTCAGTCCCCAATCGCGCGAGCTTCGACGCGGGTTCTTCTTCTCCTGTCCTCTCACGCCTAGCGGAACAAGCAGGATTCGGGACGCTGCACCGCGAAGCCTCTTCCTAAGCAGAGGGGGGAGGATGGCCATGACCGAGCAGAACAGCCTTCCCTGGCACCGGCGCGGGCCCAGGCAGGACACCCTCCCGCCCGGGCGCGCCCCGTCTCGAGCGAGGCTCGTTGGCCGTGACCGCGTGCCGCTCCGGGTCTTCCTCCGGCGGACCGCCTGGGACGCCATCGATGAGCTGGTTGCCGCCCACGTGCCGCCGGGCGAGTCCGGAGGACTCTTGCTGGGCCGAGCCTACCGGGACGACGAGGGACCGTTCATCCTCGTCGAGCACGCGCTGGCCGCCTCCCACGCCTCCCCGGTTCTTGCCCCTTTCCGCTTCGGGCAGCAGGATTGGGACTTGTTCCGCGCCCAATGGCGTAAGATGGGCGCCAAGCACCTAGTTGTAGGCTGGTTTCACACGCATCCCGGCTACGGCGCGCGGCCGACGACGTACGACCGTCTCTTGGCGGAGCGGCACTTCCCCGAGTGGTGGCAACTCACGTATATCATCGACCCCGTCCAACTGCGCCAAGGCATGTTCTACTGGCAGGACGGCGAGTTGACCCCACTGGGCGGGTTTTGGGTGTATGAAGACGAGGCGGTGGCAACAGCAGGGACGGCGAGCTCTTCAGGCGTGGTGAGCGGCCACCGCGGGCGAGCTGCAACCGCCGCAGGATTGATCGCGTTGCTGCTTCTGGGCGCCTTGGCTTTGCTTCCGTCCGTGCCCGGCTCCTTGCCGGCGCTGCGAACGGCGCTGGCCGAGCACGAAGCGGAGGCCGCCCAACTGGCAGCCGAACTCGAGAATGTACGGACACGTCATGCGGCTCTCGAGCAGGTACTCGTCGCCTTACGCGCACAGCCCCCACCGGCCGTCGCCACCGCGGCTGACGCGGCCACACCCGCCCTGTCGCCGGCACCGCCGACCTCGCCCGCGAACGAGACCTTACCGGTCCCCACAGGCCCCACGGCCACCCCCACCGCCCAAGCCTCCGGTTCCGTCGTCCCTGGGTCCACCGGCGTCGCCGTGGGTGCGTCCTCCCGCGAACTGCGCTATGTGGTGCGCGAAGGTGACACCCTGTGGCACATCAGCGGGCAACTACTTGGCAATCCCCTGGCATACCCTTCGCTCGCGGACTTGAACCGGATTGCGGACCCCGACCTGATACTGCCCGGATGGGAGCTCCGCATCCCATCGGAAGCCGGGGCGGCCGACGAGGCTTCCGGCCGCTGAAGGCAAGTCGTCGCAAACCTCGCTGCAACAGGGAGGCTACAAGGAGGATGGCTCGGGTACCAGCTGGAACGTGGCCGGCGTCCTCAGGACGGACATGTCCGCGAGCGGCCAATAACGCCAAATAGCCCGCCCGACGATGAGCTCCCGCGGCACGAACCCGACCCTGCGATCGCGGCTGTCTTCGCTGTTGTTGCGGTTATCGCCAAGGACGAAATAGTGGTCCGGCGGCACCACCACGGGACCGAACGAACCGAACATGGGCCCGTTGATGTAGGGTTCCTCGAGCGCCACCCCGTTGACATACACGGTGCCGCGTGAGATGACAATCTGATCCCCCGGGACGCCGATGATCCGCTTGATGAAATGCTGGCGCGGATTGGCCGGGTACCGGAAGACGATGACATCTCCCCGCTGCGGATCTTGGAAGCGGTATGTCAACCGATCAACCAAGAGGCGTTGCCCGTCCTCCAATGTCGGCAGCATCGATGGCCCATCGACCGTAAACGCCCGGGCTACAAAGGTCATGATGAATAATGCTAGGATTGCGGCCCCGACGAGGGTTTCCACGTACTCGCGCAGCGGAGACTTGCGGGGTCGAATCCGGGGCGCAGGGCGCACCCTGCTTCCACCTCCGACGGGGACTGGGCGGCGTCAATCCGGACCACACATAGCCGCCTGCCGGCCAAGATGTTCACCTGCCAGAACTTCGGATGGGAGCTTGAAAATCCTGCCGGCAACCGGATGGTTTTTTGGCCCAGCAGGCACAGACCCGGCCAGCGGCCTAGAGATCCCACAGGCAGCGAGCGACGATCTCCCGGTACACGGGCACCCGTGCGGCGAAGGTCGCTCGATCACCTTTCATCAGGGCCTGCTCAATCTCGTCGCGCAGAACGATGGCAAGCAGCGCCAGGTCGATCTGCTCTCTGACGATTTCGTCAAATACCTGTTCCAGGCTCTCCTTGGTTTCCGCGTCGGGCGGAAGCGCCGGATTGGGCTCCACGACCGCTACGTACCAAGGCGGCGGCTCGCCGGCGAAACAGAACGTTACGTAAAGGCGGCTCTGGAACTGGCTCAGCCGCGCCAGCGCTTCCAAAGGATCGTGCACCCTGGCGGAACTGGTCCGGTGCACGTGCCGGACGAGGTGGCCATTGACAATGCTGACCTCCTCCCGCTGGCACGCACCCAGCTCCAATTCGAAACCTACGCCCTCGCTGCCGTGCTCAGACACCACCATCGTGTTGGAGAGAAAGTCGCGGTTGTTTACGAACGTGATCCGCTCCACGAACTCGGGATTGTCCAGCAGCGCGTTGAGGACGACACGGCTCAGCGGTTGCTTGAGCTGCAGCCGGGAAAACCGAGCTATGGCCTCCAGCTTGGGCGTCACGGCCATCACCCCGATTCGCTCTGGATCCCGATACCGCCGTGTGCGGGTTGCTCCCATGATATGCAGGTCGTTGTGGCCGAAATGAGGCGTCGCACGCTTCCCCCGGTGAAAGGGTGATGCTATATATTCTGGCAGGGGTGGAGTTTTCCTCCCGCAGCCGTGTTGGGAAAATCTTGCTGAAAAAAGGAGCGCATTCCCGTTGGAGCTATTGTTTCTGGGAACCGGTACCTCGATGGGCGTTCCGGTGATCGGCTGCGACTGCGCCGTGTGCACCTCCCCCGACCCCCGCAACCAGCGCAGTCGCTCGTCCGTCCTTATCCGGCACAAGGACGCCCATGTGCTCATCGACACCGCACCCGAACTGCGTCAACAGGCGCTTCGCTTTGGTCTACGGCGGGTCGACGCCGTACTGCTCACCCACAC
>LZRQ01000120.1 GCA_002159155.1 Firmicutes bacterium ZCTH02-B6 | reverse complement strand
GAGAAACCCCGCCACATCCATCGCATAGACCGCGCCGACCTCAAGGTAAATCCCGCGCCGCTCCTGCCGACGCGGGCGCGTCTGGGCGTTGTGGCCCACCGGCGCCAACGGACCAGAAATCGGACCACCTAGGGTACCCGACGCGCCGGCCCCGGACCCCGCGGTTTGCCATGGGAAACCGTGCCAAGGCGTCACCGTGAAGGCTGTGTCCGCGTCGGCCAGCAACGCTAGCGTGCCGTCGATGTCTTGGGGAAGCGTCAAAGGAGCGGTGCACTGAAGAAAAGCAAGAGCGCCGCGCCGGATACCCAGCTCCGTGAGAGCGTGTTCCAGCACAGCTTCGGAAGAAGCTTCGTCGGTGGCTAAAGGGTCTGGCCGCCGGAGGACCTCCGCGCCCATGGCGCGGCTCACCGCCGCGATCTCCGGGTCATCGGTCGACACCACGATACGGCCGACGCGCGCGGCCTTTTGGGCTGCTTCGATGGTCCAAGCAATCAACGGCCTGCCGCACAGCGGACGAATATTCTTGCGCGGCACGCCCTTGGACCCGCCCCGGGCGGGAATGATCGCGACGGCATCCACCGCCCCGCCACCTCCTGGCCGTCTGTCTCGCATCAATGTATGTCCAGGGCGGCGGGTTGGACATGGGACGTCTCAGGCGCCCGGGCGGGAGTACTCGTAGATACCTTTCCCTGTCTTGCGACCGAGAGCCCCGCTGTAAACCAGGTTGCGATGGGTCGCAGTCGTCTGAAACCGCTCGCCCAGGTGGTCCCGTAAGCTTTGGGCGATCGCGTAGGCGACGTCAAGCCCAGACAAATCGGCGGTTTCCAGCGGCCCCATCGCGTGGCCGAGGCCTAGGCGGCATGCCTTGTCGATGTCCTCGGCCGAGGCGACCCCCTCTTCAAGGATGCGCATGGCTTCTACCCACAATAGACCGATGAGCCGGGTCGTAATGAAGCCAGGGCTGTCCTTGCACGTGACCGTCTCTTTGCCCATCCGCCGGCTGACCTCCACCACCAGGCGGTGCGTCTCGTCCGACGTCCGGGCACCCCGGGCGATTTCCACAAGCTTCATCAGCACCGGTGGGTTGAAAAAGTGCATGCCACATACTCGCTCAGGCCGGCGCGTCGCCGCTCCCAGCCGGGTGATGCTGAATTGGGACGTGTTGCTGGTCAGCACCGCGTGCCGGGGCGCCAAGCGGTCGACCTCGGCCAGCACCTGGAGCTTCAATTCGAGATTTTCCGGTACGGCCTCGATGACCAGGTCCGCCTCTCCAACGGCGTCGGCCAGGCTCGTACCGGTCCCGATGCGCCCTTTGGCGTCGGCGGCGTCCTGTTCCGTCAAACGCCCCTTGCGCACCAAGTTGTCCAAGCTCCAGTGAATCTGCTCCAGCCCCCGGGCTAAAGCGTCCGGAGACACGTCATACAGCAAAACCGAGTACCCGGCCATCGCCGCCACCTGGGCGATCCCATGTCCCATGGTGCCGGCGCCCAGCACGGCAATCCGCTAGACCTGCACGCAGCACACCTCCAAAACCCGTGCGAAACCCGCCGAGCGATCGAGGTTAGTCCTCGCGCGGCGGCACGCGCCCGACTACGCGGTCAAACAGCCCGGCGGGCATGCGACGCACCAACCCCATAGCCAGCACGGCGGGTAACGGGAAGGTGACGGTTGGCTTGCCTCGTTCGATTCCTTTCCGGATGATGACGGCCGCGCGCTCGGCGGACACGATGAGAGGCAGCCACCCAGCGCCCTGCGTCATTTCCGTGTCGACGAAACCCGGGTGAACCGTCGTGACGGCGATACCGTACTGCCGCAAACGCACGCGCAGCGCCTCGAAATACGTGGACAACGCGGCCTTACTGGCGGAATAAGCCGGCCCTTGGGGAAATCCCCGCACGGACGCGAGGCTGGAGATAGCTACGAGATGCCCCCTCCTGCGCCGCTGCATGCCGGGCAACACCGCGCCGACCGCGTTGACCGCGCCTTGGAAGTTAACGGCCATCAGCGCGGCAACCGCTTCTGGATCGAACGGATCACGAGGTCGGGCCACGCCGGCATTGGCCACGAGGACATCCACGCCTCCCCATGCGGCTTCCATCTGGCCGACAGCGCGTTGGACGTCCGCCAGCAGCGTCACGTCGCCGGGCATGGCCAGTGCGACGCCGCCTGCGGACTGCACCGCCGCGGCGGTGGCCTTCAGCGCTTCTGCCCGGCGGGCCAGCAGGCCCACCCTCGCTCCCAGGCGCCCAAGCTCCACGGCCAGGGCCCGGCCGATGCCGCTGGAGGCGCCTGTGATGAGCACGGTGCGCTCGCGCCAGTAGGCGCTCACGGGCCGTACACCTCCACCTCCGCGACCCACATAAGGTCGGGCCGCTGGAGTGGGCCACCGCCGGCCGGCTGCAACACCCGCAGCCGCGAGGTGACGACCGGAACAAACGACACCGAATGCCTCGTTACATGGACCGTTCCAGCGGGGTCTTCATGGACAAACAGCACCCGCCACCCATCCCCGTCCCACGCCTCCAGGCGGTAGCGCCGGGAAGCCTGGAACTGCTCCCGGGAGCGAGCCCAATAGACGTCGACCCGGGCGATCACTTGCGGCTCTTCCCATGCCAACTCAATCTAGTGGTCCTCAGGCGTCTCCGCCGACGCCCACGCGACCTCGGCCCAGCGCCCGATCTCCACCTCGTCGTTCCTGCGGCCGTCGTTCAATGGAGCCGGGCCATAACCGCGGAAAGACGAATCTACCGTCACGCGCGCCGCTGCGGCCAAGTTGGGGCGAGGACCTTCGTCATAGCTGGGAATGGGGATGAACACCGGCGGGTCGGTGGGCGGTAGGAACGCCCCGGGAGTCGGCGGCCGCAAGGCCGTCCCGTCCGCGTCGCGAAACGGCACCGGGACAGCTCGGGAGAAAGCACCGGAACCCAATGCCTCCACGTGGGCTGCCAGCAAATAGTCCGCGGAAAACAGCGCAACCCCGGCCGTCGGTCCGGCGCGCACGTGCTCGATCTGCGCGAGCAGCGCCGGCAAGTCGTTGGCCGAGACTAACAGGCCGGGCACGAGCCGGCTCTGCAGCGAGCCCAGACTCTCCCACGAGGCAACCATAGTCTGCAGGAGGCCCAAGTTGGACGAGTACGCCATGGGAAACGCGTAGTCAAGCCAGCCGTTGCGCAGCCAATGCTCCCAGTCCTGCCGGCGCAAGTACCGGGCCTCCCTGACCTCGGGCGTTACGGCGGCGGAGAGAACCCACCGCGGGTTTTCCGCCCGCATCGCGGCCGCCATGTCCTGAACGAACGCGCTCACCTGCCCCTCCAGCCACAGGTGCCAGGCAACCGCTTCCCGGGCGGCGGCAGCTGGAACCCGCCCCGTCCCGGCCCCTTCCCCGCCGATGAACAAGCGCGGGTCGATCCCCGTCTCCTCGAGATACGCGGCGGCGGAGGCATGCGGCACCCCATCGCCGCACGGCGTTTCGGCGTAACGAATGTAGTCGAGGTGCAGGCCGTCGACGGGATACCGGCGCAAGATCCCTAGAAACTCGTCCCTCAAAAACCGGCGTACCTCAGGCGAAGACGGCGTCAGCCATAGAGTCCTGCTGGCGGCCGCGGAGGAGGATGATTCACGGCTCACCGAGAGGCACTCAGCCCACTCGGGATGGCTGGCCAAAATCGGCCCCGGCGCGGACTCCAGGCCCGCCGCAAACACCCAGACCCACGGGTGAACTTCCATCCCCCGAGCCTTTGCTTCCCGGACGATGACCGCCAGCGGATCATCGGGCCAGGCGGCGAAGCGCGGGTCCTGATAAGGGCCGGGATAGAGGGTGTACCCGCGGAAAACCGCTTCTGGGAGAATCACATTGAAGTTGGCAGCCGCAAGCTGGTCCAGCAGCTGCTGCACGCCGGCGGGCCCGCCGGTGCGGCCGAGTATGGCGTTGGAAATCCACACCGCCCGCACCTCTGCGGCGCGCTCCCCGGCCGCCGGATCAGCCGCTCGCACGCTCGGCAAGATGAGCAGCGACAAGAGGGCGAAAAACCCGACGGCGACCGAGAGAAACAAGCGGAGAGGCAGCAGGCGCACGGGCATCACCGGCCGTCCACGGTCAGCGGCTCCTGGGGCGAGAAGCGGGACGCCACGTAATCGTCGAGGATGCGCTTGAACTCCTCGGGAATGTTGTCGCCCCGCAGGGTGGTAAAAAGCCGGCCATCCACATACACCGGCGCCTTTGGTTCCTCAAAGGTGCCGGGGAGCGAGATCCCGATGTGGGCGTGCTTGCTCTCCCCCGGCCCGTTGACGACGCACCCCATCACCGCGACCCGGAGATTTTCGACTCCCGGATACTGCCGGCGCCATGCCGGCATTTGCTGCTGGATGTACCGTTGGACTTCTTCGGCCAGCTCCTGGAAGTAGGTGCTGGCGGTACGGCCGCAGCCGGGGCAGGCGGTCACCTGAGGGGCGAAAGCACGGAGCTCCAGCGACTGAAGAATCTGCTGACACACCCGGACTTCCTCGGTACGGTCGCCGCCGGGACGAGGCGTCAACGACACGCGGATGGTGTCGCCGATCCCCTCTTGAAGCAGAATTGCGAGGCCGGCGGTGCTGGCCACGATGCCCTTCATGCCCATGCCGGCTTCCGTCAAACCCAGGTGCAGCGGGTAATCACACGTCGCCGCCAGCCGGCGGTACACGGCAACAAGATCCGGGACGCTCGACACCTTTGCGCTGATGACGATCCGGTCGTGGGGCAGACCGCACTCCTCCGCGTACCGCGCCGAAAGCAAGGCGCTCTGCACCATCGCTTCTCGCATGACCTCACGGGCGTCCAGCGGCGTCTCCCGCCGGGCGTTTTCATCCATCAGCTTCGTTAAGAGCCCCTGGTCCAACGAACCCCAGTTGACGCCGATGCGCACCGGTTTCTCGTAGCGGATAGCCTGTTCGATGATAATGCGGAAGTTGTCGTCGCGGTAGCGTGTCCCCACGTTCCCCGGGTTGATACGGTACTTGTCTAGGCTTTTCGCCATGTCGGGGTAGCGCGGCAAAAGGATGTGACCATTATAATGGAAATCTCCTACGATGGGCGTCGTGCAACCGTCGGCCCGCAGCCGCTCGACAATATGGGGCACCGCCCTGGCGGCGTCCTCGTTGTTGACCGTCACGCGCACGAGCTCGCTTCCGGCCGCCGCCAAGTCTTTGATCTGCCGGACCGTAGCCTCCACGTCGGCCGTGTCCGTATTGGTCATCGATTGAATCACAATCGGGTGATCGCCGCCGATAGGCACACCGCCCACGTTTACGGTGACCGTCTTGCGTCGCGTCCTGTAAGGCCGATCATTGGCCTGTGCGTCCAAAGGCGTTTCCCTCCAAAGCCTGCAAGGCGCCTTCCCGAAACCGCAAGCATCGGGCCTTGGAAGCCCCTGCGGGCGCTCCGTTCCGGCCGGGGCAACATTCCGACAATGACAACCTGATTATACCACAGGCGGATCCATACGGCGCGTTGGGACGCAAGAGGCTGCACGCGCCAGGAAATGGCCAACAGAGGCAGCATTGCCAAGGAAAGGAGAATCCCCAGAGCCGTCGTAAATCAATTTCTACGTGTGAGCTCGAGGGGACGGGTGGGAAACCGCCCGAGCGGGAACCTAACGCAGGGTTCACCCAGAAACCACTTGTCAGGAGGTCGAGCAAATGCACCGGATTTTCAGCCGCACACTGCTGGTCGCGGCGCTGGCGCTGCTAGTCGCCGTCGCGGCGTTCCCGGGTGGGGCGCTGGCGCAGACCGTGGTCGTCGCCCAGGGGGCAGACGCGGTCAATCTGGACCCGCACACGACCAACGACCAACCGTCGGCTCGGGTCCGCCGCCAAATTTATGAAACCCTCATTGTGCTGGGCGAAGACCTGGCCCTGCGGCCCGGTCTTGCCACGTCCTGGGAGCAGCTGGATGAACTGACGTACGAGTTCAAGCTCCGTCAGGGCGTCAAGTTCCACAACGGCGAGACGTTCAAGGCCTCCGACGTGAAGTTCACGTTCGAGCGGCTGCTGGATCCCAACACGAACGCCGATGCCAAGTTCCTGTTGGAAACCATCGATGAGATCCAGATCATCGATGACTACACCATCCGCATCAAGACCAAGTCGCCCTTCAGCCCGATCCTGGTTCACCTGGCGCACCCGGTGGCCTCGATTCTGAATGAGAAGGCGGTCAAGGAAGCTGGCTCGGCTTACGGCACCCGCGTCGCGATCGGCACGGGTCCCTTCCAGTTCGTGACCTGGGTGTCGCAGTCCCACATCATCCTCCAGCGTTTTGATGGCTACTGGGGCGAGCCGGCCAAGGTGCAGCAGGTCGTCTTCCGTGCGATTCCGGAGGGCACGGTTCGCGCCATCGAGCTCGAGACTGGCAATGTCGACATCGCTTACGACCTGGAGCCCATTGACGTCATGCGGCTCGAGTTTGACCCCAACATCAAGCTGCACCGGACCGAGAGCCTGTCTGCGACCTACGTCGGCTTCAACGTGCAGAAGCCGCCCTTTGACAACGTTCTGGTACGCCAGGCCATCAACCACGCCATTGACGTCGAACCGCTCGTAGACGTCATCTACCATGGCCAGGCCGTTCGGGCCTTTGGTCCGCTGTCCCCCAAGGTGTTCGGTGCGCATCCGAACCTGGAACCCTACACCTACGACCCGCAGCGGGCCCGTGAGTTGCTGGCCCAGGCCGGGTACCCGAACGGGTTCCGGACCACCATCTGGACCAACGACAACCCGCTCCGCGTCCAGATCGCCGAGGTTATGCAGCAGAATTTGGCGGCCATCGGCGTGCAGGCGGACATTGAGGTTATCGAGTGGGGCACCTATTTGGCCAACACGGGCGCCGGCCTGCACGACATGTTCATCCTCGGCTGGTCGACGGTGACGGCCGACGCGGACTACGGCCTGTACGCGCTGTTCCACAGCTCGCAGCACGGCAGCGCCGGCAACCGCACCTTCTACAGCAACCCGCGCGTCGACGAGCTGCTGGACTTCGCTCGCTCTACCGGCGACCAGGAGGCTCGTCTCGCAGCCTACTATGAGGTCCAGGAGATCCTGCGGGAGGAGGCGCCGTGGGTGTTCCTGCTGTTCCAGACCTACGTCGACGGAACGCGGAGCAACATCGACGGTTTCGTGCCTCATCCGGCGGGCCACCACTATCTGGGCCGCGTCTCCAAGAACTAGTAAGACGAGCTTACCGTTCGCGGCGTTCCCGCGGGGCCGGTCGGTCGGACGACCGGCCCCGTCCCCTCCTTGAGCTCCACCACCGATTTTCCCCGGCCGGGTGCGGCCCGCGGCGGGGATTGGGGGTCACGTGATGGCGCAGTTTGTGCTAAAACGATTCCTCATGCTCGTGCCGGTCGTGCTCGGCGTCAGTGTCATCGTGTTTGGTCTCTTGTACCTGACCCCCGGCGACCCGGCCCTGCTTATGCTGGGAGAGCACGCGCCTCAGGAACAGTACCTGGCCCTGCGGGAAAAGCTTGGCCTGGATCTCCCCGTGCACATCCAATACTTCCGCTGGCTCGGACGGGCCGTGCAACTCGACTTGGGCGACTCGATCCGCTCGAGCCGACCGGTCATCGAAGAAATTGCTAGCCGACTGCCGGGCACGGCGGAGCTGGCCTTCCTGGCTGTCCTCCTCGCGACGCTGATTGGCATTCCGGCCGGAGTGATCTCGGCCACCCGTCCCAACTCATGGCTGGACAACATCTTCACCGTTTTGGCGCTGGGCGGCGTCTCGATGCCGGTATTCTGGCAAGGTCTCATGCTTATCATCATCTTTTCGGTTTATTTGGGCTGGCTGCCGCCCTCCGGGCGCCTGGGCAGCTGGGAATATTTCGTTCTGCCGGTCATTACCCTGGGAACCAGCGCAGCGGCGAGCATTACCCGGATGACTCGGGCGACCATGCTCGAAGCGATCCACGAAGACTACGTCCGGACCGCGCGGGCCAAGGGCCTCAACGAGCGGCGCGTCATCTACCGCCACGCCCTGCGCAACGCGCTGCTGCCGGTGGTGACCGTCATTGGCCTTGAGTTCGGAAACCTTATGGCTGGCGCAGTTATCACCGAAACGATCTTCGCCTGGCCAGGCATCGGCCGCCTGGCGGTGGACGCCATCCGCACCCGGGATTATCCGGTTGTCCAAGGGGTCGTCATGACCTTCGCGGTTTCCTATGTGCTCATCAACCTCATCGTGGACTTGCTGTACGCGTACCTCGACCCGCGCTTGCGGGTGCGGTACCACTGACGGGGGGACTCAACCATGGCCTCGACCTTGGCACCGCAGAGAGGAGCCGGCGTCGGCGTCGACACCCGCGGGCAAATCTTGCGGCGCGTCCTGCGCAACCGCAAGGCGGTGGCGGGCGCCATCTTGCTGGCGATCATCGTGCTGGCGGCCATCTTCGCCGACTACATTGCCGTGCACGATCCGTACACGCAAAACTTGCGCAACCGCCTGCAGCCGCCGTCGGGCGAACACTGGCTGGGGACGGACCAGTTTGGCCGGGATATGTTCTCGCGCATCGTTCACGGTGCCCGGATTTCCCTGCGGGTCGGGTTCATTTCCATCGGCATCGCGTTGCTCGCCGGCGGCATGATGGGCCTCCTGGCCGGTTACTACGGCGGCTGGCTGGAAACGATCTTCATGCGCCTGGTGGACATCATGTTGGCCTTGCCGGGTTTCCTCTTGGCTTTGGCCATCGTCTCCACCCTCGGCCCGTCACTTACTAACGTGATGGTCGCGGTGGGCATCGCCTATACACCGGGGTTTGCCCGGGTCATGAGGTCGGCGGTCTTGTCGGTGCGGCAGCTGGACTACGTCACCGCCGCACAGGCGGCGGGGGCGAGCGACCTCAGGATCATGGTGCGCCACGTAGTGCCCAACGCCCTGAATCCGCTGATCGTCCACGCTACCCTAGCCCTGGCAGGCTCCATCTTGTCGGCCGCCGGTTTGAGCTTCCTCGGCATGGGGGCGCAGCCGCCAACGCCCGAATGGGGTAGCATGCTCAACAGCGCCCGCTCGTTCATCCGGGCAGCGCACCACGTCGTCACCTACCCGGGCTTGGCCATCATGATCACCGTACTGTGCCTCAATCTCCTTGGCGACGGCCTGCGGGACGCGCTGGACCCGCGCTGGAACCGTTAAGGCGTCCGGCCTTCGTGCGTGCGATGCCTTCGGCGACCACCGCCGGGCGGCAGCGCCGCAGTGCTTCGGGCACAGGCACCCAAGCGTACCGGTCGTGCTCCACGTCCTGGAGCACGACCTCCGCGCCCGGGTCGACAGCGGCAACAAACCACGTCCTCACCTGGCAAACGTGCACCCGTCCGAGCCGTCCAAGCCCAGTCCTCGTCGTCGCTCAGTCCCGCGCGGTGCAACGGCAGCAGTTCGAGACCGTCCGCACCGCGGCGGTAGACCACCACCATCGCCCCAAACGGGGGCTCCAGTGCGACGGGGCGTCCATCCCAAGTGGTTTGCATGCAACCACTCCCCCTTCGATGTTGGTCCGTCGAGCCTCACGAGGAGGTGACGGACCGGGCATCGTGGAATGTCTGGCTCTGTACCAGCCTACCGACGGGCTGGAGCGAGGTGGGGAAAACCATGTGCGCCCGCTATACTCTCACGGACACCGGCGAACTGCTTATCCGCCAGTTTCGCTTGGCCCAGTTGCCGCCGGACTACCGACCCCGCTACAATATCGCCCCGACGCAAGCCGTCACCGTAGTCTTAAACGGCCAGGGGCGGCGAGCTGAGATGTTCTGCTGGGGACTCATTCCGTACTGGGCGAAAGACCCCTCCATCGGCCGCAAACTCATCAACGCCCGGGCCGAAACGGTGGCCGTGAAGCCCGCCTTCCGTCACAGCCTGCGCCGGCGCCGGTGCCTGGTGCCGGCGGATGGTTTCTATGAGTGGCAAGCGGTAAACGGCCGCAAGCAGCCCATGCGTATCGTACTGTCTCGCGGCGGTCTGTTTGCCTTTGCCGGCTTGTGGGACCGCTGGCAGTCGCCAGACGGCCAAGAGGTGTACAGCTGCGTCATCATCACCACCGACGCCAACGAAACGATGCGCCCCATCCACGACCGGATGCCCGTTATCTTGTCGCCGGAGGACTACGACTTGTGGCTGGACCCGGACGTGCAGGAGCCGGAGGCGGTATTGCCGTTACTGCGCCCTGCGCCCGAAGAGCTGCTGCGGGCCTATCCGGTCTCCACACTGGTCAACTCGCCCCGCCACGACCAGCCGGCATGCATCGAACCCGTGGGCGAGTAAAGTTGCCGCGTCAGTCCTTCTTTCCGATGGCCTGCTGCCGGATTGCGATCAACACAGGACAAACCACCTTGAGAAGGAGGGAACTGTATGAGCTCCACGGAGCCCAAACCACCGCTGCTTGTTTATTACCGGGACCCGCAGCGCGCCCAAGCCGTACGGGATATCGTCCAAGCCCGCTTCCCTGATTTGACCATCTACACGGCCTCCACGCCGGAAGAAGCCGAGCCGGTGTTGGACCGAGTGGAGATCATCGCCGGTTGGGGCTGCCCGCCTGGGCTCCTGTCCAAGGCCAGCCGGCTGCGCTGGTTCCACAAACTGGCGGCTGGCGTCGACGACCTGGTGCTCTCTGGGGCGCTGCCGCCAGGGGTCGTCCTCACCCGCACCGACGGGCGCGTCTTTGCCCGCCGGATGGCCGAATATGTTATCGCCTACATTCTCGCCTTTTGCCAGGACATCCGGCGCATCCTCGCCCAACAGGCGCGCCACGAATGGAAACCGTTCCTGACCAGCACGGCGGCAGGGCGCACGCTGGGCGTGGCGGGCGTAGGCGACATTGGCGCGGAAGTGGCG
>LZRQ01000119.1 GCA_002159155.1 Firmicutes bacterium ZCTH02-B6 | reverse complement strand
TGCTTATGGTGAGCGTGTATCTACTTTTCGCTCCAAGCTGCTATATAATATACTATTGCACCTGTCCGACATTGTCAACGGCCACGCGGGCTACTCGCAGACAACTGTTAAACCGTGGAGACTGCGGTCAGCTGACGATGGTGTAGTAGGCGTCAATCTCGTCGTCGGGCGCCTGGTGCAGGTATTCTTCCAGCAGGCTGAGGGTTTGCGCCGTCACACGCTCTAGCCCCACGTCTAGCGCCCTTCGGCAGACGGCGAGACTTGCGTACGACTCTGGATGCTCCGCGATGAACTCGAGAATCTGTTGGATCTCCTCGCTGCGGTTCAAGTCTTGATCCTCCTCGCCGCGCTATTGTACGCGCGGTGCCTAGGCCTATGCGCAGCGGAACATGGCCCTGCGGCGGGTTACGGACCGACGGCTTAGGCGACAATGCGGGGGCGCCGCCCGTCGGTCGCGCGGCAGGCGGCGACAAAGGCGTCAAACAGGCGCTGCCACACCGGCACGGAGTCCAGCAGCAACTCAGGATGAAACTGGACCCCGACCACGAATCGATGGGCCCGGCTCTCCAGCGCCTCCACCACACCATCGCCGGCCCGGGCGCTGATGACGAAGGGCGGCTTGACGCTGGCCACGGCCTGCCGGTGGAGGCTGTTGACACCTACGGCCGTTATGCCGAGAATGCTATGCAGCAGCGTCCCGGGTTCAACGTAGATGTCGTGCACACAGCGGCGGGACGCGGGCAGCCCGCCCACATGGTGCTCGCCTGCCCCAGGGACCCGCGCCGAGATCTGAGCATACACGCGCCCGCCGCCGACTCGGGCAATCATCTGGTGGCCGCGGCAGATGCCGAGAACGGGCAAGTCTCGCTCTAAGGCCATACGCAGCAGTGCCGCTTCAAAGCGGTACCGACGCGGGGACAGCGTCTTAAGATCCGGCAAGACGCGGCGTTCCCTGTGCCGGCGGCGGATGTAACCCCCGCCACCGGACAAGAGCAAGCCATCGATCATGTCAAGGTAGCGTTCCATGGAAGCAGGCGAGTCAGTCACGGGCAGGATCACGGGCGCCGCCCCGGCCCGCTCCACCGCGCGGCCGTAGGCGGCGTCCAGGAAATGGACGGCTGAGTGTGGGCGCACGGAATCGATCTCTGTCCCGTCGTCGAACGCAGGCGTGATGCCGATGACAGGAGCGCGGTCCCGAGACATGGAGGATCCCTTCACCCCAAAGCGCAGCGCCGGCGCCCCGTCTTGTGCCGGACAGCACCGACGGGCCGCCGTCCCCGCGTGATGTGAGCGCACGCCTTCGCCACGCTTGCGAGGTTAGCTTGCGGGTTCGGATCGGAAGTTGACCCTACCCGGCATTGCCGGGATTCACCCCTGGTCCGCCGCTGCGGACCGCCGACTGGGTCCCCCGCTCCCACCGCCTGAGTCCGGTGGCGGCAGGATTCAGCGCTCCCGTGCTGCTATATGTTTAGTGCTTTATTATATATTTGTCACTCCAATTCCTGCAATATCGTCATAATGTACCGGCCACCGCATGACACGCAACCCGGTGGCCCGGGGTCACCTCCTTCAAATCCGGAGCGACTAGCCGGCAAGTCTCGTTCTTCTCCTTTAGAAAGCAGCGGCTGTAGAACCGGCAACCCTTGGGCGGATCGATGGGCGTCGGCGGGCTGCCGGAGAGCAAAATCCGCTCCCGCACCTGCCCCCGGCTGCCGACGCGGGGAACTGCGGAGATGAGGGCTCTGGTATAAGGGTGAAGCGGTTCGGCGAACAGAGTTTCCGCCGGTGCCAGCTCCACGATGCGCCCTAGGTACATTACGGCGATGCGGTCGCTGACGTAGCTGATGACAGCCAAATCGTGGGAGATGAATAAGTATGCAAGGCCCATCTCTGCCTGGAGGTCCTGCAACAGGCGGAGTATCTGGGCCTGGATGGAGACGTCCAGCGCGGACACCGGCTCGTCGGCCACCACAAACCGGGGATTGACCGCCAACGCCCTCGCGATCCCGATCCGCTGCCGCTGCCCCCCGCTGAACTGGTGGGGATAGCGGTCGATGTGACTGGGCGAAAGGCCCACCTTTTCCAAAAGCTCTGCGACGCGCCGCCGGATGTCCGCCCGGGGAACTCCCTGGATCAGCAGCGGTAATCCCACGATCTGTTCCACCGTCCGGCGCGGGTTCAGGGACGCAAAGGGATCCTGAAAGATCATCTGCATTTCCCGGCGCATTTGCCGCATTTCCATCTGGGACAACGTCGTCAGCTCTCGGCCGGCGAATTTGATGGAGCCGGCCGTCGGCTCGTACAACCGCAGGATGGTGCGGGCCAGCGTGGACTTGCCGCACCCGGATTCCCCCACCAGTCCCAGCGTCTCGCGATGGTGGATGTCCAGGTCCACCCCGTCTACCGCGTGCACCCACCGGCTACCTCTCCCCAGGAGCCGGTCCACCCAGGTGGACCCGAGGGGAAAATACTGTTTGAGACCCCTCACTTGCACCAAAGGTTCGGGCGGGGCTCCCGCAGCCGCCATCGGCGTCCACCTCATGACGGCACGCCCTCCCCGGCCATGGCCGGTGCCGCTGCCACCTTGTGGCACGCCACGTGGTGGTGTGGCGAGATCTCTTTGAGCTGCGGCGCCACGGCAGCGCAGTACTCGTCGGCCACCGGGCAGCGGGTGCAGTAGCTGCAGCCGGGCGGCAACGCATGCAACTCCGGCACGGTCCCCTCGATAGGTTTCAGCCGGTAACTGCGGTCGCCCAGCCGGGGGATGGACGCCAGGAGCCCTTGGGTGTACGGATGCCGGGGCGTGTTCAAAATCGCGTCCAGCGGCCCGGTTTCCACGACCTTGCCCGCGTACATCACCATCACCCGGTCGCACAACTCGCTGACGACGCCGAAATCGTGGGTAATGAGGAGGATGCTGGTGCCCATCTCCTCCTGGAGCCGCCGCATCAGGTCCAAGATTTGCGCCTGGATCGTGACATCCAGGGCCGTCGTCGGTTCATCTGCCAACAAGAGCGCCGGGCTGCAGCTCAGGGCGATGGCGATCATGATGCGCTGGCGCATGCCGCCGCTCATCTCATGGGGATACGCCCGCATGCGCTCGCTGGGTGCCGGGATGCCGACCTTGTCCAGCATTTCCACCGCCCGCTCCCATGCGATGCGCCGGCGCCGCAGACCCAACGGATCTGCAAGCCAGCTCCAGCGGCGGCTACCGCCCGACCAGGTCCCGTCGCCGTAGTGGATGCGGATGGATTCGGTGACCTGCTGCCCCACCCGCAGCACCGGGTTGAGGGTCGTCAACGGGTCTTGAAAGATCATGGCCATTCTGCTGCCCCGTAGGCGGCGCAGCTCCCGATCGGGCTTGCCAACCAGATCCTCACCCATCAGCCGGATCTCACCGGCGACAATGCGCCCTGGGCGCGGCACGAGCCCCATGATGGACAACGCGGTCATGCTCTTGCCGCAGCCCGATTCGCCGACGACGCCCAGCGTTTCCCCGGGATAAAGGCGAAAGCTCACCCCGTCAACGGCTCTGACCACGCCGCGTTCGGTGAAAAAGTATGTCGCCAGATCACGGACATCTAGGACCGGCTGGAGCATACGACTACTCCCCAAGCCGCGGGTCCAGCGCGTCCCGCAGGCCTTCCCCCAAGAGGTTGATGCCCAGCACTGTCACGAGGATCGCAAGCCCCGGGAAAGTGCCCAGCCACCACGCCTGAAAGATGTACTCACGCCCCGCGGCCACCATGGAACCCCAGGCCGGCGTAGGCGGCTGCACACCGAGGCCGAGGAAGCTCAAGGAGGCCTCCATTAAGATCACCCAGGCGACGCGCAAGGTAGCGACAACTATGACGGACGACAGGACATTGGGCAATATCTCCCGCCACATGATGTGGGCATCCCCGGCTCCCACGGCCCGGGCGGCTTCCACGTACTCCTGCCTTTTCGCTGCCAGCACTTCGCCCCGCACAACGCGGCAGGGTGTCACCCACTCCTTGTAGACAAGGGCCAGCACCATGTTGCTGAAGCCTGGCCCCATCACCGCCATGAGCCCGATGGCCAGCACCAAATACGGGAAGGAGAGCAGGACGTCCACCACCCGCTGGATAAAGGCGTCGACACGCCCGCCGTAGTAGCCGGATATGAGCCCCATGGAAACCCCCACCGTGGTCGCGATGAGGATGACGATGGCGCCCACGGTCAGGGACGCCCGCGCTCCCCAGATGATGCGGCTTAGGATGTCCCGCCCCAACTGGTCGGTCCCAAGGGGATGCTCCCAGCTGCCGCCTTCCATCCATACGGGCGGCCGGAACCGCCGGAAGAAGTCGGCCTGTGTCGGGTCGTGGGGCGCGATCCATGGGGCGAGAACCCCCATGGCGATCACCAGCAACACCACCGCGCCGCCGACCACCGCCAGCCGGTTTTTGCGAAACCGTCGCCAAAAGTCTAGGAGCGACGCCAACCCCCGCCGCCATGCCCGCCGCCCACCGGTCACACCGGGTTGCTGTCTCACCGGCATAGCCGCCGCCACGCCTGCTGCCACCTCCGCTACAGCCGCACTTTGGGGTTGAGCAAGGTGTAGACCAGATCCGCTAGGAAGTTCATGGTGACGTACGTGACCGCGTACACCAGCACGGCGGCCTGCACAACGGTGTAGTCCCGGTTATAGATGGAGTCCACCACTAGGCGGCCGAGGCCTGGCCAGGCAAACACCGTCTCCACGATCATGTTGCCGCCCAGAAGCACCCCGATGTTGAGGCTGACGACCGTGACCGTGGGGATCAGCGCGTTGCGCAGGCCGTGGCGCACCACCACCTGTGTCCCCGAGAGCCCTTTGGCCCGAGCGAATGTCATGTAATCCTGGTGGACGACCTCCAGCATGCTCGAACGAGTCACCCGCATGGTCAGCGCGGCCATCGACGTCCCCAGTGTCACCGCCGGCAGGATTAAGTGCCGCACCGCAGCCCGGAAAGCGGGCCAGTCCCCCGTCAGCACCGAATCCACCAGGTACAAGCCCGTGATGTGCTGCGGCTCCATGCCCCATGGGATGCGCCCGGAAATCGGCAGGACGCCCCAGTGGATGCCAAACAGGAGCATTAAGACAAGGCCAAGCCAAAAATCGGGCATGGAAACGCCCAAGAGCGCCCCCGCCGTGCCGAGCTTGTCCAGGGTTGAGTAGCGCTGCACTGCGGACACGACGCCCACCGGGATAGCGATGATGAGCGAAACCAGCACTGCGACGGCCGTCAACTCGATGGTGGCCGGAAGCCGCGACAGGAGCAAATCCCGCACGGGCTGCCGCTGCACCAGGGATATGCCCAGGTCACCCTGAAGCAATCCGATGACAAAGCGCAAGTACTGAATGTGAAACGGCTGATCGAGCCCCAGCTCCCGGCGATACCGCTCCAGGTCTTCCGCCGTCGCGCCCGACTCGCCGGCAAAGATGACCTCAACCGGGTCTCCGGGCGTCAAGTACATCAAGGCGAAGACAACCAAGGTGACGCCGAAGACAACCGGGATCAGCTGTAGGAAGCGATTGATGATGTAGGCTGCGCTCATTGGCCGACGTCTCCCGGTGATGCGCGGGTATCGGGGTGCTCCGGAGCGGCGGGAACGCTATCCCCGCCGCCCCCGAACCCCGGGACAGCATTTGCCGTAGTACCGGTCCCTGCTTGAGACAGACCGCGATCACTGCTTGGCCGCCGTGTGAAGATTGATTCGGCTGTCAGGAATCGGGTCCCAGCCGCGGAGGGCTTTGTTCTGGGCGTACAACTCCTGGGTGATGTACTCGAAGATCATGGGCGCGTCTTGGTACACGATAGCCTGGGCAGCCCGGTAAGCCGCAGCGCGCTCCTCCGGGTCAGAAGTGCTTTCGGCCAAGGCGATCAGCCGGTCCACTTCCGGGTTGGAGTATCCACCGTAGTTCCCCCGGTCGCCGGTGCGCAGCTTGGGCACGAAGATGCCGGTCGGGTCCATGGTGCTGTCGCCCCAGTCGGTCATCATCGCGTCCAGTTCACCCCGGCGCATGGCCTCCACCATGCTGTTGTAGTCGCCCCACACCCGCACACGGGCGGTGACGCCGATCTGGGACAGCATGAACGCATACGCCTCGGCCACGTCGCGCCGCTTATCTTCCACGCTGAGCTCAAAGGTGAAACCGTTGCGATAACCTGCCTCGGCCAGCAGTTGCCGCGCCTTGTCCGGATCATAAGGGTACGGCTCCAGGTCGTCATTGTGGCCAAAGGACAGCGGCGACAAGATCGTGGAGAGCGGCTGGCCAAGACCGTCCAGCAGCTGGTCGATGATGAGGTTGACGTCGATCGCGTAGTTCATCGCCTGGCGCACCCGCTGGTCGTCAAAAGGCGGCCGGCGGACGTTGAGCTCCGTGAAGTAGCTGCGCGTACCCATGACAGGCCGCAACTCGAGATCTGGATGACGCTGGATGTCAGGGATCGCGTGCACCGGGACGGCGGCCATGATGTCGATCTCGCCCGCCATAAGGGCGGCCAGGCGGGTCGCGTTTTCGGGAATGACCCGGAAAACCACGCGCTTGGCCGGCGCCGGACCGCTGCGTCCGAGGGCGGGCGCGCCGCCGTAATATTCATCGAACCGCTCAAGGACGATGTGGCTTCCCCGCACCCATTCCACAAACTTGAACGGGCCAGTGCCGATCGGGTCCTCCACCAGGCCATCGCCCACCGACGCCGGCACCACCATGTGATGGACGAGATACGGCAGGAAAACCGACCACGGCTGGGACATGTATACCCGGACCGTGTAGTCGTCGATGGCCTCCGCGTGGGTGACCGGTCCCAACAGATCTTTTCTGGGCGACGTCTGTCCCGCCATGGCGCCCTCCTGGACGTAGCGGTTGATGGAGAACGCCACGTCGTGCGCGGTCATCTCCGTCCCATCGTGAAACTTGACGCCGGGGCGCAGCTTGAACTCCCATGTGGTGTCATCGATCTGCGTGATGCTCTCGGCGAGCTCGGGCACGGGCTGCATGTCCGGTCCCCGGGTAACGAGCCCGTCGTAGATGTTGCGCAGCACCGTCTCGGTGTCGCGATGGCGGAAGTTGTGCGGGTCGAGGTTGACGATGTCCGAGGTGATCCCGACGACGATGGTGTCCTTGTCGGCCTGAGCGGACGCGGTCAAGAGCGACGCGAACAAGAGGAAAATTGCAACAGCAATCCCCAACCTCACGTTGCCGACCTCCTCTCACAACCGTTGTGCGAGATAAGAAAGCGCCGCCGTTTCCCTCCTTTCTGGTCTCACTTGATTACACTTAATTAGTTTTTGCTTTTCTGCCACTCGAATCCTCCCCTCCCCTTTCAAGTGGCCCGCGGGCGCAGGAAGTGGTCGGCGCTCGCGGAAAATTAGGTCGACAAGGATCGAGGTGATGTCCGTTGCGGCGTGTGCTCTTTGCGCTTCTCCTATTGTCCATCCTTGTTTTGCCTGTCCTTCTGTCCCTTGGGCAAGACCGCGGTCCGGCTCGCCCCCGGGTAGCCCTGATCGAGATCACCGGTACCATTGCCGACACTGCTGCGGACTCGGTCTGGACGGACACGGGGACCGGCGCGCGGGATGTCATCGAATACCTGCGCACCGCCCAGGAGGACCCGCGCTTTGCGGCTGTCATCGTACGGATCAACAGCGGCGGCGGCAGCCCCGCCGCGGCGCAGGAGATTTACCGGGCCATCCAGCAGGTGCGCACCCACAACAAGCCCGTCGTGGCATCCATGGGGGACATGGCCGCCTCCGCCGCCTACTACATTGCCGCTGCGGCCGACAGGGTCGTGGCCAATCCGAGTACCTTAACGGGCTCCATCGGCGCAGTCATGGAGGTGTTTGTCGTCGAGGATCTTATGGAGCGCTTCGGCGTCGAAGCCGAAACCATCGTCAGCGGGCCGTTCAAGGATGCAGGCAGCCCGTACCGGCCGCTCACCGCCGAGGAGCGGGCCTACTTCCAACAGCTCGTCAACGACGTGCTCGACCAGTTCGTCACAGATGTGGCGGAGGGGCGCGGCATGGACGTGGAGGCGGTGCGGGCGCTGGCCGACGGCCGGGTCTTCTCCGGCCGGCAGGCGCTGGCCCTTGGCCTGGTGGACCATCTCGGGGGCCTTGACGACGCGGTCGATCTCGCTGCGGAGTTGGCCGGGCTAGATGAACGGCCGGTGGTAGTGCCGTTGCGCAAGCAGCGCTCCTTTTATGACCGGCTGCTGGGGACCACCGCGGCCGCGCTGGCCCGGATAATGCTAGCTGCCAGTTTGGGGCGTACGGAATCCATCGGTGACGGCGTCCCCGCGGGAGCTTTGGCACCGTACCTGCCGCCATGGGGATATCGCCTGCGCTATTGATTGCGGCCGGTGACAAGGGGGGAGCTGTTGTGCAGATCGAAACGCGAACCGGACCACGGGGGGGCCTGTCCCTCGTGCTGGATGTGCTGGCGCAGCCCGCCGACGCTTTCAGGTATATGGCACAACGCCGTTATCTACTCCTCGGACTTGCCGTATACACCCTCTCCCAAGTACCATTGAACCTTGCCCCATCGCTGCCCTTCACAGCTGACTTGGGCGGCCTGCGGGAGACGGCGCCGCCCACCGTGGGTAGCGTGGTCGGCGATTCTATCTTCAACATCATCGGGCTGATCGTAGCGGCGGTGCCCATGCATATCATCGCGCGCCTTTTCGGCGGGCAAAACAGCTACCGTCAGCTCCTTCAGGCCATGGGTTTCGCCGCCCTGCCCACCTTACTCGTCGCGCCCTTTGCCGTCGTCGCCCACCTGGCGGACCTCCCGCTCATCTACCTGCTCGCCCTAGTCGTCGCGCTCGCGTGGTCCCTCGGACTAACCGTGATTGCCCTCCGGGAAACGTACGGCTTTGGCACGGGGCGCGCCGTCGCAGTACTGGCGGTGGACCTGATCGTCACCCTCAGCGTTATCTTTGGCTTAGGGGTACTGCTGTCACTGCTGACCCTGGGGGTGCTGCGGGGCATTTAGCGCGCCGGGTGCGGCAACGTCACCACCAGGACCTCCTCCTCCGTCCAGCTGCCCGCTACCTGGACGAAGCCCGGGCGCGGCGCCAGCGCCGCGTAGCCCGGGGCTTGCGCGGGCAAAGGCTCGGCTTGCGTGCGCGCGAGCTCTCGGTCCAAGATGGCGGACTGGCCTTCGAAGGAAATGTCCAGGAGGCTTCCGACCAGCATGGGATTTACGCCGTAGCGAGCGATGCCTCGCTGGCACACGGCATGCCAGCTTCCCCTTAGCCAGTCCTCCTGCTGCCAGTCGTTCCATGGCTGCGGATTGGCCGAGGGCTGCAGCAAAATGTCCGGATTCAAGGCCGCGAGCCGCTCGATGACAGGTTCCTGGAAAGCGTCGAAACAGACGGCAACTGCGATGCGGCCGAGCTCGGTGTCCCAGGCGGTCAGCTCTTCCACCGAGCCCGTCGCCAGATCTAGCCCTTCCGGCCCCTCCAACTCTATAAGAAACGCCTTGCGCTGCGCGCCGATGACCTTCCCATCCGGCCCAAACAGGTAGGCCGTGTTGTATACGTCGCTGCCCTTGGGCTGGCGCTTGTCGTCAAGCCTCGGCAACAGCACCGTACCGCCTAGCACGTACGTCCCGTAACGCCGCGCCGCTGCGGCAAAGGTGTCAAAGTAGATCTCCGCCACCGTGGCAGCCCGGTGCAGAGCCAGCGCCCGCACCCACCCGACCCGGTGCTTAAGCCTCTGGGTCATGACCCCCGCAAAGTGCCTCCTGACCAGGGCCGCTACGGCCGCGCGCAAGCCTCCTCCTTGGGGCAAGACGTCGGCCTCACCCGCAAAGATGCAGCCGGAAGCAAAGTCCTCTGGGAAGACAACTAGGCGAGGCACATCGTCGGGCATCACCGCCGCCGCCTGGCGCATCAGACGGTCCACGAGGCTCTGGAACCTTTCGACCGTCAAGTAGTCGTCCAGGCTCACCTTGGCCTGAATGCATGCGAGCGCGATGTGCGCGGCCTGGGCCATGACAGCGTCCTCCTAGCGTGAGAGCACATCAGCTTGTCCAAGAAGCCGGTTCCACAAGCAACGGGGGATGCACCCGGGGATGCATCCCCCCCTCGCACGGCACTGTGCCCGTCAGGCAGGAACCACCCACTCTTGGCCCGGCGCGAGTACCTGGCATTTCACGCCGGCTGCCTCCGCCAGCCGGGCGAAGGCGTTGGGATCCTGTTCGATAACTGGGAACGTGCCGTAATGCATCGGGATGACGTAGCGCGGCTTGATCAACTCCGCGGCGTACACGGCATCCTCAGGACCCATGGTGTAATTGTCACCGATGGGCAGCAGCGCGACGTCAATGCGATGGCGGCGCCCGATGAGCTCCATGTCGCCGAAAAGACTTGTGTCGCCGGCGTGGTAGACGGTGACGCCTTCCATGGTGATCAGGAAACCAGCCGGGTTTCCCAAGTAGATCGGACCGGTCGGACCGTCCAGCGACGAGCTGTGCCAGGCCGGCACCATCTTGACGTGGCCAAAATCAAACTGCCGGCTGCCGCCAAAATTCATACCGTGCACGCTGGGCGCACCCTGTCCGGCCATGTAGCCCGCCAACTCCACGGGAGCAACGATGATGGCTCCCGTCCGCTTGGCGATGGCGACAGCGTCGCCCACATGGTCCGCGTGGCCGTGGGTGAGCACGATGCCGTCCACGTCCAACTCCTCCGGTTTCACCGGGCAGCGGGGATTGCCGCTCAAAAACGGATCCACCACGACCCGTTTGCCGCCGGCTTCGAGGACAAACGCCGAGTGGCCCAAATACCGAATCCGCATCGTTGCACCGCCTCCTTGTTGCATGTTAGCTTGGTCCCAGGTACGCGCGCACCGCAGCACTGAACGGCAACGGGCGCACGAGTCCGGCCGCCTCGTAGTACTCCCGCGGGTCGCACGTGTACCCCCGCATCATGACCTGCAACTCATCCGCCGTCCAAGGGATGACGCCGCTAAGGCGGCAGGCCGCCGCGAGCAGACGGGCGGGGCCCACCGGTATCCTTAGGAGCGGCAGGCGCCGGTCGATGGCCGCGGCCAGCAGTTCCACCATGTCCCGGAAAGCCAGGACGTCTGGGCCCCCCGCCGACAACGTACGCTGCTCCAGCCGCCCGGCGGCCGCCGCCACGCAGCCGGCCACTACGTCTCCCACGGCGATGGGCTGCACCAAGAACAATCCGTCGCCGACCACGGGCGTCCTCCCAAACCACCGCATCCACCGGGCCAGCCGGGTGACGCGGCCGTCGCCGGGGCCGTAGATGAGCCCGCAGCGCAGGACAGTCCACGCCAGCCGGCTCTGTTGGACTATGGACTCGGCCTGTGCCTTGCTGCGCAGATACGCGAGGTCGCTGTCGGGCGCAGCCCCTAGACAGCTCAAAAGGACAAACCGCTCTACGCCCGCCGCTTCCGCCGCCTCCACGAGACGGGCGGTCGCGTCCACGTGTACGGCTGCGAACGTCTCTCCCCGCCAGGGGCGTTGGGCCCGCAAACCGGCTGCGTGGACGACAACCCGCACGCCCGCCAGGGCCGGCGCGAGCACCGCCTGTGGTGCCCGCAGGTCGACAGCCGCGATCTCAAGGCCCGCTAGCCGCGGCAGCCGCCGAACGCTCCCCGGCCGGACCAAACAGCGGACGACGTAGCCTGCCTGGCGCAGTCCCACCGCCACATGCCGGCCCACAAACCCCGCTGCCCCCGTGATCAGCACCGCCGTCTGGTATCACTCCAAGCTAAACCGGGTACACCGGACAGCGCCGCTCCGTAAAAGTGACGGCTTTGCCCGCAGCGGCCGCGAAGCGGCGGATGAGCTCTGCGCGCAACTGGTCCGGATCCACCACAGCGTCCACGATGAGCTCGGAGGCCAGGCGGAAGATGTCGATGTCCGCCGCGTACTCCGCTCGCTTCGCGGCGACGAAGGACGGCCGCTCGTCTTGGGGCAGCTCTTGGATCTTGTTGTAGTAGACGGCGTTGACCGCAGCCTCAGGTCCCATGATGGCAATTTGGGCCCTCGGCAGCGCGATGCAGGCATCGGGCTCAAAAGCTGGTCCGGCCATGGCGTACAGCCCCGCCCCGTACGCCTTGCGGACGATGACCGAGATTTTGGGCACCGTCGCCTCCGACACCGCGCAAATCATCTTAGCGCCGTGGCGGATGATACCTTGCCGCTCCACCCGTGAACCGATCATGAAGCCGGGCACGTCCGCGAGGAATAAGAGCGGAATGTTGTACGCGTTGCAGAGCCAAATGAACCTGGCGCCCTTGTCGGCCGAGTCGACAAAGAGCACTCCGCCCTTGACCGCAGGCTGGTTGGCCACAATGCCGATCACCCGCCCGTTGAGCCGAGCAAAGCCTGTGATCAGTTCCGGAGCGTATTCCTTCTTGATCTCGAAGAAGCTGCCCCCGTCCACCAGGCCGTCGATGAAGCGGTACATGTTGAATGGGGTGTTTTGGTCCGGCGGCACGACGGAGGACAACGGCACCGTGCCGTCGGGTTCTTGCGGCGGCTCGGCCGGGGGGACGCCCATCCAATTGTCGGGCATATAGGAGAGGTATCGCTTCATCAGCTCGATGGCCTCGTCCTCCGAGGCGGCGAGAAAGTCTCCCAGACCACTGACGGTGCAGTGCATGCGGGCGCCGCCCATCGTCTCGTGATCCACTTTCTCACCGATAACCATCTCGGCCATGCGCGGCGAACCCAGGTAGGCGCTGGCGTTGCCGTCCACCATGATGACGACATCGGAAAGCGCAGGCAAGTATGCCGCGCCGGCGGGCGACGGTCCAAATAAAACGCACACCTGAGGCACCCGTCCGGACATTTTGACCTGGTTATAGAAGATTCGCCCGGCGTGGCGCCGGCCGGGGAACATCTCCACCTGGTCCGTGATGCGCCCGCCAGCGCTGTCCACCAGGTACAAAAGGGGAACGTTGAATTTCAATGCCTGCTCTTGGATGCGGACGATCTTCTCGACGGTGCGGGCGCCCCAGGTGCCGGCTTTGACCGTGGCGTCCGACGCCATAATGCAAACGGTGCGCCCGTTTATGCGCCCGATGCCCGTCACCACCGCGTCAGCCGGCAGACCGGGATCCTCGCAGCGGGCCAGTAGGCCATCTTCCACGAAGCTGCCTGGATCCAGCAGCTTGGCCAGCCGCTCGCGGACAAACATCTTCCCCTGCTGCCGCAGCTTCTCGTGGTACTGCCTCGGTCCGCCGGCCGAGATGCGTTCAACTTCCGCCCAAAGGCGTTCGGTCTGCCCCATCCTTAGGAACGTCCTCTCCGCCCGTTGAGTGTGGGCCCGCGGCCCCTCACTCTATCAAGGCCAAGATGGCGCCTTCCTCCACAAACTCGCCCTCTTGGACGCGGATTTCTTTGACCCGCCCCGCCTTGGGCGCCGGCACCGGGACGTGCATCTTCATCGATTCCAAGATCGCAATGCTGTCTCCCTCCGAGACAGTCGTTCCGACAGCAGCCGGCAGTTGGTACACGATTCCCGTCATGGGCGCCGTCACTGGCGTCAACGGTCCTCGCCTCCCGCATGCAGTTGATTCAGCAGGTGGTCCGGCAGGTCAATCTCCAGCCGCATGAGGTTGGAGCCAAAACACTTGCCCAGGTTGTCCAGGCGCAGCGACGAGCTGGCTCCTCCTCCCAGCGCTCCGTGGCACAAAAACTTGAGCGCCAGGACATTGGGCACCTCGAAGCATTCGACCTCGCCCTGCACCCAAGGACCGAAATGGGCCTTGACGACTTCGGGGGTCAGCACGCGTTTCAAATGTTCGTATACGGCCTCGTTGGGGGCGAAGACGCTGATGTCGCACGTGTCGCCCTTGTCGCCCGAACGGGCCAGCACCACGTCCTTGAGTTGCACTTTCGCCATGGCGGCTTACGCCACCTCCTCCACGGAAACCCGCACCCGCTCCTCCACCAGCTCGCGAGGAATGAGAGCCGTCCACAAGCCGATGAGCTCCCGTGTGTGGGCGGCAAAGGGCATCATGGCTACCCCAGGCGGCCCGTTGAGCACCAACGGCGGGAAGAGCCGCCCCAGGCGCGCCGCCTGCTCCCGGTCTTGGGTCCTGATGGAAACCCGCAGGAAAACTTCATTAACCTTATCCTCGTCGGGAATCGGCGCCGCTGGTCCATGGAGGGCGTTGACGCCCAGGTAGTCCACCCAAAACTCCTCGTACCGGACGCCCATCCGGTCCAGCTGGCGCCGAATGATCCCCGCGGCCCTGCGGGCTTTGGTTAAGGCCTTCGGCCAAGCAAACCCGATCATGCCGGACCCCATAAACCCATTGCGATAACCCATGACGACTTTAAGGGTGGGCGGCGCCGGCCGCCCTTTCGCCCCGCTCACCCGCACCCGGTCGGGCCCCGCCTGTTCGATACGCACGGCCGTCAGATCCGCCACCGCGTCGGGCGTGATGTACGTCGCCGGGTCATGTATCTCGTAGAGGAACTGCTCCCGCACGGTGTCCACACTGACCCGCCCGCCGGTGCCGGGCGCTTTCGTGAGGACAAAGGACCCATCCTCGTTGACTTCGGCCAGGGGATATCCAATGCGGTCCAGGTCAGGAACGTTCCACCAGTCGCCGCTGAAGTTGCCTCCGGTCACCTGTCCCGAACACTCCATCAGGTGGCCCAAAACTAACCCCTGGGCGAGGCGATCCCAATCGTCGGCCCACCAGCCGAACTCATAGATAAGGGGCGCCAGAAATTGCGCCGTGTCCGTTGTGCGGCCGGTGATAACCACATCAGCCCCTTGGCGCAAACACTCGACGATGGGCTGAGCACCCAGGTACGCGTTGGCAAACAGAAGCCGGTCCCGGATGGCCGCCAACGGACGGCCGGTTTCCCGGTCCGAGAGATCCACGCCCGCCGCCTGCAGCTCGTCCAGGCGGTCCAGGATGTCGTCGCCGGTCGCGATGGCAATGCGCAGCCCCTTGATACCCATCTCTTGCGCGATGCGGATCATCTCCCGCCGGGCGCCTTCCGGGTTGAGACCACCCGCGTTGGTGATGAGCTTGATTCCCTTGCGCCTGACATATGGCAACAGCGTGCGGGCGGTAATCGCGATGTCTTTGGTGTAGCCCAGCGACGGATCCCGCTGGCGGTCCTTTTGCAAAATGGCCAGCGTCAGCTCCGCCAAGCAATCGAAACACAAGTATTGCACATCCGATTTCTCAGCCAAGTCGAGCGCCGGTTCGATGATGTCGCCGTAGAATCCCTGCGCGGCACCGATCCGTACCTGCTTCATGGATTCCACCTCGCGGCTCGTTCGCTTGCGAAAAATCGCCGGTTGCGTTAATGTACTCTCTGAAGCCGCGCGCCCCGAAGCCCGGTGCGCAGGTCCTGCTGCGATGGGAGATGCAGCCCATTGACTTCTTTCCCACTGGTCCGTGAATTCCTGCTCCGCTACAAATGGCGCTACATCGCAGGTTTGTTGAGCCTGCTGGCCATCAACGCCCTCCAACTGGTGACACCCCAAGTGGTGCGGCGATTCGTGGACCAACTGCCCACGGGACGCCTCAGCGCCGGCGCCGTCTGGCTGTACGGCGGCGTCATCGTCGGGCTGGCGGTCATCATCGCCGTGGGGCGGTATTTATGGCGCATCAACATCATGGGCACGGCGCGGCTGCTCGAATATCACCTCCGCAACAAGCTGTACGCGCACTTGCAGACACTTTCCCCGCGCTACTTCATCGAGCACAAGATCGGGGACTTGATGGCTCACGCCACCAACGACATCAACGCGGTGCGCATGGCCTTCGGCCCGGGGCTGGTGATGGCCACCGACGCGATTTTTATGACGACGGCGATCCTGATCATCCTCCTGCGCACCACCGACCCGCGCCTGACCGCCTTAGCGCTGGCGCCGTTGCCGTTTCTGGCCCTGACGGTGACCTACTTCGGCCGCCTGATCAACCGCCGGTTTCGCCGTGTCCAGGAAGCCTTTTCCGATCTGACCGACCGGGTGCAGGAAAACCTAGCCGGGATCCGGGTCGTGAAAGCGTTTACCCAGGAGGACTCCGAGATCGCGCGATTCCGCGAGGTCAACCAGCTCAACGTGGACGTCAACATGCGGCTCGTGCGGGTGTGGGGCATGTTCCACCCGCTGGTGCAGTTGCTGTCGGCCTTGAGCGTCGTGATCGTGGTGGGCTACGGAGGTTCCCTGGTGATTTACGGGCGTATCAGCCTTGGCGACTTCATTGCCTTTAACATGTACCTGGGCATGCTGACATGGCCAATGATGGCCGTCGGGTGGGTCATCAACATGCTGCAGCGCGGGCGCGCTTCCATCGAGCGGCTGCGGGTCATCTTCAACGAGCAGCCGGAGATCGTCGACGCGCCCGACGCCGTTCCCTTGGATACCCTCACCGGCCGTATCGAAATCCTTGGCCTCACCTTCACGTACCCGGGCGCCCCGGAACCGGCCTTGTCGGATATCAGCGTGGTGGTGGAGCCGGGTCAAACCCTCGCGATTGTGGGCCGCACCGGCAGCGGCAAGACAACGCTGGCCAACTTGTTGGTCCGGGTGTTTGACCCGCCGCCGGGTACCGTTTTCATCGATGGACACGATATCTTGCGGATCCCCTTGCGAACGCTGCGACGCCAGATCGGCTACGTACCGCAGGACAATTTCCTGTTTTCGACCACCGTGGCCAAAAACATCGGCTTCGGAGGCGAGTTCCCTCAGGAGGCCATCGAGGCTGCGGCAAAGCAGGCCCGTCTGCACGACGACATTCTATCGTTCCCCCACGGGTATGAAACCATGGTCGGCGAACGAGGCGTCACGTTGTCGGGTGGCCAGAAGCAGCGCACGGGCATCGCCCGCGCGCTGGTCAAAAATCCTAGCATCCTGATCTTTGACGACTGCCTGTCGGCCGTGGACACCCAGACCGAAGAAGCGATTCTGCAGGAGTTGCGGCGCGTTATGCACGGCCGCACCAGCATCATCATCGCTCACCGCATTTCCACGGTGAAGGACGCCGACCACATCATCGTCCTCGACGAAGGCCGCATCGTCGAGCAAGGCACCCATGAACAGCTCCTCGCGCTGGACGGTGTATACGCGGAGACGTACCGGCGCCAGCTCCTGGAGCAAGAGCTCGAGCAAGCCGTCTAGAGCCCGGCTACGAATTCATTGGCGACGCCCCGTCCAGGGCCCTTTAGAAGGTGTGACACGTGCAAGATTTCCATCAGGAAGACGTATTGGGGAAAGCCTACGACGCGCGCCTGATGCGCCGGCTTCTCCGCTATGCGCGCCCCTTTACCGGCTGGATGGTGGCGGCGTTCGCCCTCATCCTGCTCATCACCGCTAGCGAGCTTGTCCGGCCGTATATCGTCCGCATCGCCATCGACGAGCACCTGTTGGCCTTTGAGGAGCCGCTGGCCGCGTTCGCGCCGGGGACTGAGCCCGCTCCCGGCGTATTGTGGAACGGGTACGTGTTGGTCAAGGAATCGGATGTGCCGTCAGGTATGCCCGTGGAGCGCTGGCACCAGATCGTCGTGGTCGACACGGGCACGGCCAGCGAGTACTACCTGATCGACGGCCGGATCGACCAGCGCACGCAAACCCGTGAGCTCATCGCCCGGCCGGACGGCCACACCATCGTCGCCGCGGGCCAAGCGTTTCCCGCGGTGCGCCTAAACTCCGACGATATCCGGGACCTGCGGCAGCCGGATCTCCGTGCCGTCGCCCAGTTGGCGTGGCTGTATTTGGCCATCGTGGCCGCGACGTTTTTTCTCAACTACGGCCAGGTCTACATCTTGCACTACACCGGCCAGCGCATCGTCTACAGCATCCGCGAGCAGCTTTTCTCCCACCTGCAGCGGTTGCCTGTACAGTTCTTTGACCGCAACCCCGTCGGGCGCCTGGTGACCAGGGCCACCAACGACACCGACAATCTCAACGAGATGTTCACCAGCGTCCTGGTCAACCTGTTCCAGGACATCTTCCTTCTTTTGGGGATTCTCGTTGTCATGTTCCGCGTCCACTGGCAGCTGGCCCTGGTGAGCCTGGCCGTCATGCCGCTGGTTGCCCTGGTGACGATCCAGTTTCGCGTCCGAGCGCGGGATGCGTACCGGCAAGTTCGGGTCAAACTCGCGCGGATCAACGCGACGCTGGCCGAAAACTTGGCGGGCATGCGGATCATCCAGATCTTCAACCAGGAGGAGCGGAAATTCCGGGAGTTTGATGAGATCAACCGTGACCACTACCAGTCCATGATGCAGGAAGTGCGGGTTTTCGCCACGTTCCGGCCGGCGGTGGAGTTTCTTTCCTCCCTGGGTCTCGCGGTCCTTATCTGGTACGGCGGCGGGCGGGTCATCCAAAACACGCTGGACTTCGGCGTCCTATACTTGTTCATCCAATACATGCAGACGTTCTTCCGCCCCATCAACGATCTGACGGAGAAGTACAACATCATGCAGTCGGCCATGGCGTCAGCCGAGCGGATCTTCATGATCCTTGACACCACGCCCGAGGAAGACCCGTCCGAGCCGGCGTCCCTCCCGCCAGTGCGGGGCGAGATCGAGTTCAAAAACGTCTGGTTCGCCTACACCGGCGAAGAATGGGTGCTCAAGGACGTTAGCTTTCACGTGAAGCCAGGGGAATCGGTCGCTCTGGTGGGCGCTACGGGGGCTGGCAAGACCAGCATCATCAACCTGCTAAACCGCTTCTACGACATTCAGCGGGGGCAAATCCTGATCGACGGCGTCGACATCCGCCGGGTCAAGCGACAAGACCTGCGGCGGCACATCGGCATCGTACTGCAAGACGTGTTCCTGTTTACGGGCGACATCGAGAGCAACATCACCCTCTGGAATCCGCAGATCAGCGCGGCCAAGGTGCGCGAGGCGGCGCGGCTGGTTAATGCGGAGCGGTTCATCAGCCGCATGCCTGGGGGCTACAAAGCGCCCGTGCACGAGCGGGGAGCGGGCTTGTCGGCGGGAGAACGGCAGCTGTTGGCCTTTGCTCGGGCGTTGGCCTACGACCCGGCCATCCTGGTGCTTGATGAGGCTACCGCCAACATTGACACGGAAACCGAGCAGCTCATTCAGCAGGCGCTCACGCGCCTGATCCAAGGGCGCACGACCATTATCATCGCGCACCGGTTGTCCACCATCCAGCATTGCGACAAAATCATTGTGCTGCACAAGGGACGCATCCGTGAGATGGGGACGCATCAAGAGTTGCTCAAGCTGCGCGGGCTGTACTATCGCCTTTACGAGCTTCAATACAAGGACCAGCTCTTGGCAAACCGGGAGTCCCCGGCTGACGGCGCCCTGAGCCATGAGCGTGCGGCGGCTGTGCGGGACGCCGAGCAGAGGGAACGGTCTGAAGGGACGGTAGGTTAGGAGCAGCTGGCGGCGACGAGTACGTCAGCGCAGCTGCTCCAGACTCCGTTCCAATGCCTCCCAAGAAAGAAGCGCGCACTTGACGCGCACTGGGAACTTGGACACCCCGTGCAACGCCATGAGATCCCCCAAGGGCTCGCCCGCCTTTTCGTCGCCGTGCATCATCCGCTTAAAGCGGGCGATCATGTCCTCCGCCTCGGCCAACGTCTTGCCTTCGATTTGCTGCGCCATCATAGACGCGGACGCCTGGCTGATGGAGCAGCCGCGCCCCATGAAGCGGGCTCGCTCGATGCGACCGTCCCGTACCAACAGCTGCAGCGTGATCTCGTCGCCGCAAACCGGGTTGTTGAGGGCGATGGAGACTGACGGGTCCTCCAGCGTCCCCTTGTTGCGGGGCCGGCGGTAATGGTCCATGATCACGTCCCGGTACAGCTCGTTGAGCTGAATCGGGTGGCTGTGCTCAAGCGACATACCCGAAAAACTCCTTTGCGGCCCGCAGTCCTTCGACCAGGCGTTCGACGTCGTCCTCCGTGTTGTACACCCAGAAGCTGGCACGCGCCGTGGCTGGCACGCCCAGCCACTCCATGACCGGCTGGGCGCAATGGTGCCCAGCCCGGATCGCGATGCCGTGCTGATCCAAGACCGTGGCCAGATCATGGGGATGGATCTCATCCACGTTGAACGTGAGCAGTCCCCCGCGCTCCTTGGGACCATAAATCGTAATCCCAGGCAGCTGCTCAAGGCGCTCACGGGCGTACGCCGTGAGCCGGCGCTCGTAGGCGTGAACCCGGTCCATCCCGATGGCCGTCAAGTAATCGATGGCCGCACCGAGGCCGATGGCCTCTGCGATGGGCGGCGTGCCCGCCTCAAACTTATAGGGCAGCTCCGCCCACTCCGATCCCGACAGGCGCACGGAGCTGATCATATCGCCGCCGCCCAGGAACGGATCCATCGCCTCCAAGAGCTCCTCGCGCCCGTACAACACCCCGATCCCGGTCGGCGCTCCCATCTTGTGCCCGGAAAAGGCAAAGAAGTCGCAGCCCAATGCCTGCACGTCCACCGGCATGTGCGGGACGCTCTGGGCGCCGTCCACGAGCACCACCGCGCCGGCACGCCGGGCCGCGGCCACGATGCTCGCTACGGGGACGATGGTGCCCAGCACGTTGGAAACGTGGGTAACCGCCACCAGCCGCGTCCGCTCACTGATCAGCGAATCGAGGTTGTCCAGCCGCAGCTGCCCGTCCTCGGTGACGTCAAAAAAGCGCAGCGTCGCGCCGGTCGCCCGGGCCGCCAGCTGCCATGGCACCAAGTTGGAGTGGTGCTCGATGGGACTCACGAGGATCTCGTCGCCCGGCTTGAGCCTCGCCCTGGCCCAGCTGTAGGCCACCAGGTTGATGGACTCGGTGGCGTTCTTGGTAAAGATGATGGTGCGCTCCGACGGCGCATTGATGAAGCGCGCCACCTTGCGGCGCGCTTCCTCGTACTTGGCCGTCGCCCGTTCGCCCAGAGCATGGATGGCCCTGTGCACGTTGGCGTTGTCCTCTTCGAAAAAGCGGCGGACGGCGTCGATTACCGGCCGCGGCTTCTGCGCGGTAGCTGCGCTGTCCAGGTACACCAGCGGCCGACCGTTCACGCGCTGGTCCAGGACCGGGAAGTCTTTGCGTAGCGCCCGCGCGTCGATCATGCGCTCATCTTCCGTTCTACCATGGCCATGACCCTGGTCTTGAGCGCCTCCACCGGGATGTGGTCGGTGACGGGATAGAAGAACCCGTCCACAATGAGGCGCCTCGCCTGCTGCAGGGTGAGGCCGCGGCTTTGCAGGTAAAAAAGCTGCTCTGGATCCACCTTGCCGACCGTGGCCGCGTGGCCTGCCCCCTGCACCTCATCCTCCTGCACGTGCAGCTGGGGGATGCTGTAGGCCCGGGCCTGAGGATCCAATACCAGCGTGTTGCCCCGCTGGAAGCCGGTGCTGTCCTTGGCGTCATGCTTGATGAGGGTGTAAGGCCCATACACCGCCCGGCCCTGATCGCGGACGACGCCGCGGACCAAGATGTCGCTGGCCGTCTCACGGCCGGTGTGAATCATGCGCATCTCGAGGTCGATGTGCTGCCGGTCCCCCGCAAAGAAGACACCGAGAGCCCGCACCTCGCTGCCACGCCCGTCCAGCCGGCTGTCCATCTCATTGACGGACAGCTCGGCCCCAAACTCTGCCGCCACCCAGTCCACGTGGGACCGCGGCGCCGGCAGCACCCGGCGAACGACCAGGCTCTGCACGCCCTGGCCAAACGCCTGGACATTGCCGCACACTACCCGTGCGTCCTCGCCCGGGAAAACATCGATCAAGCCAAATCGAGCCGACCGTTCCACACCCGGGGCGCTGACGGCTGTCTCCAACACCGTGACCTCGGCCCGGGCCTCGGTGACGATGAGGGCCACATCGCCAACGGCCACCCCCGACTCGTCCATCCAGAGGATGTACTCAACGGGCACGGGCACCGCGACACCCTTGGGCACGTATACGAACAATCCGCCCGTGTGCAGGGCGCCGCTCAAGGCCGTCACCTTGTTGTCCAGACCTTGCTCGCCGCGCACCAAAAGCCGCGGCTCGACCAGGACCGCGTGCTCACGCACCGCCGTAGCCAAGTCTGTGATGACGACGCCCTCAGGCAGCGCCTCGGGCAGCTGGCGATAGACAGCCCTGCCGTTGGCCAGCACCACCAAGGCACGTCCAGCCGGGTCGCCCACCTGCTCCCGTAAGGCGGCGGGCAGCTCATCCCAACTGCGGACCGGGCCGCTGCCTTGCGCCGGGGCGAAGTCTTCAAACTGGGATTCCTTAAGCCGCGTCCGCTCGTAGGCGGGCACGGGAAGTTCCGTAAAACGGCCCCATGCGGCCAGCCGCCGCTCCCGCAGCCATGCGGGCTCGCCGGTGCGGTCGGACAAGGCCGCGATCCATCCTTGATCCAGCTTGGTCTGCGTGGTCATCGACGTATCCTCCTTGCCGGCCAGCTCACGCGCCGATCTCGCTCTTGAGCCAGTCGTAGCCCTTCTCCTCCAGCTCCTCGGCCAGCTCCCGCCCGCCGGAGCGGACGATCTGCCCGTCCATCATGATATGGACGTAGTCGGGCTGCAGGTAACGGAGAATACGCTGATAGTGGGTGATGACCAGCACGCCCAGCTCGTCGCTGCGCAGCCGGTTCACGCCCTCAGCCACGATCTTGAGCGCGTCGATGTCCAGCCCCGAGTCGGTTTCGTCCATGATCGCGATGCGGGGCCGCAGCAAGGACATCTGCAAAATTTCGTGGCGCTTTTTCTCGCCGCCGGAAAAACCTTCGTTCAGGTAGCGTCCGGCAAACTCCTCGTCGATCTGGAGCGCAGCCATTTCCTCGCGCAGCTTCTTGTGGAACTCGAGCACGGAGACTTCCTTGCCGTCGCCGTGGACGGCGTTGTAGGCGGTACGGAGGAAGTTGGCCACCGTCACGCCGGGGATCTCCACGGGATACTGGAACGCGAGGAACAAGCCCCGGCGCGCCCGCTCATCGGGCTCCATCTCCAGCACGTCGTCACCGTCGAGCAGCACTTCCCCGTCCTCCACGACGTAGCGGGGATGGCCCATCAAGGTGTACGCGAGAGTGCTTTTTCCCGAGCCGTTTGGGCCCATGATGGCGTGGACCTCGCCGCCCTTGATGGTCAGGGACAGGCCCTTGACGATCTCCTTGCCCTCGATGCTGACACGCAAATCCCTGATTTCCAGGGTAGGTCTGCTCATCAAGTGTCGACTCCTTTCCATTGACAAGCGGCCTTCATTAATATAAAGGCCGCCCTTACATCGCTTCCATTGTGCCCGAGCGGTAGGGGGCTGTCAAGGGCCGCACACTTTGGCGGAGGAAACCAGGCACCCGCAGCGAAACGCTCTTAGGTTTCCTTGAGACTGCCGACAGGAGTGACGTCCATGCGCTTGCAGCGTTCGCAGGAGCTGTTTCGGCGGGCCGTTCAGCATATCACCGGCGGCGTCAACAGCCCCTCCCGCTCGTTCGCGCCGGTGCAGATGGAGCACCCGATCTACATGCGGCGCGGCCACGGGGCTTACCTATGGGACGCGGACGGCAACCGCTATATCGACTACCTCGGCGCCTATGGCGCCCTGATCCTCGGTCACGGCCACCCCGCGGTGGCAGAGGCCGTGGCCAAGGCGGCGGAACGGGGAACCGTCTACGGTACGCCCCACGAGCTGGAAATCAGCTTTGCCGAGCACCTCAAAGCAGCCATTCCCGGCATCGAGAAGGTGCGCTTTGTCAACTCGGGCACCGAGGCGGTCATGACCTCCATCCGGCTCGCCCGCGGCGCAACCGGCCGCGGCAAGCTCGTCAAGTTCGCGGGGTGTTACCACGGCCACTCGGATCCCGTGTTGCTCGGTGCCGGTTCCGGGGCCTCCACCTTAGGGATCTCCGACAGCGCCGGCATTCCGGATGGTGTCGCGGCCGACGTCATTACCTTGCCCTACAACGACGCGGTCACCCTCGCCCGGGTGATGGACGCCGTGGGCCAACAGGTCGCCGCCGTCCTAGTGGAGCCCATTGTAGGCAATTTCGGCATCGTCCCGCCGGAACCCCACTTTTTGCAGGCCGTGCACGAGACCGCGGCCAAAGCGGGCGCGCTCGTCATCTATGACGAAGTGATCACCGCTTTCCGGTTTCGCTACGGAGCCATCCAGGACGAGCTAGGGTACAAACCCGACATTACGGTGCTGGGAAAGATCATCGGTGGGGGTCTCCCTATCGGCGCATACGGCGGGCCCGCAGCCATCATGGACCTCGTGGCACCGCTGGGACCGGTGTACCAAGACGGCACGTTTTGCGGCAACCCGCTGTCACTGGCCGCCGGCCTCGCCTGCCTTAAGGCGCTACAGGAGCACGGGCTCTATGAACGACTCAACCGGCTGGGCACCGTTCTCGCCGACGGTCTGCGCCAGGCGGCTGCCCGCCACGGGGTGCCCGTTGTGGTCAACCAGAAAGGCGGCGCCTTGTCGGTACATTTCACGGACGAGCCCGTGAAGGATTTCACCGCGGTGGAGCGCAGCGACGCGCAAGCGTTTGCCCTCTTCTTCCGTGAGATGATCGCGGCGGGCATCAACCTCGCACCCAGCATCTACGAGGCGTGGTTCGTCACCGCGGCCCACACTGCTGAGGACATCGAGTACACCCTCAACGCCGCGGAGCGCGCTTTCGCCGCCGTGGCGCGGGCGACGGCGTAGCCGGGGACCAAGCTCAGTTTGGCGCCTCAAAGCAACGTCCGGCCGGCCCCTTGCGCAGGGTGCCGGCCGGACCGCGCCGGCGCTCTTCGCTGCCCGGCCTGGCGCTGCGCCGGGCTCTTGCCTTCAGGCCTCAGTCACGTAGCGCAGCACCCCGGCGTAGATGGCCTCCGCGGCCCGCCAGCGGTACGCCGGGTCCGCAAGACGCGCCTCCTCCTCCCGGTTAGACAAAAACCCGAGCTCCAGCAGGACAGCGGGCATCTGGGTATTGCGGATGACGTAGAAAGGTTGACGTAGAACCCCGACGCTCCGGGTCCCCAGGCGAACTGTCAGTTCCGCCTGCAATACTTCGGCTAGGCGCCGGCTGCGTTCGTGCCAGTAGTAGGTCGTAACGCCGCGGATGTTGGCGTCCTGATTCCAGTCGTTGTGGATACTGATGTACAGGTCCGCGCCGTGGCTGTGAGCCAGCTGGACCCGTTCCGCCAGCGTCGGGTACGTATCGCTGGTCCTCGTCAGCACCACCGTGGCCCCAGCCTGCTCCAAGAGCGCCTTGGCATCCAGGGCGACAAACAGCGCGTTGTACTTTTCCCACGTGCGCCCACTTACGCCTAAGGCACCGGGGTCCCGGCCACCGTGGCCCGGATCAAGCACGATGGTGTATCCGGAGAGCGGTTTAGCCGCCGCGCCTGCCGGTCCTGCGGACGGGACGGGCGCTCCGGGATTTGCTCCCGGATCGACCGGCTCAGAAGTTGACTCCGGCCCTGCGGGTGCAGGTGAAGCCCCCGGCGGCGCTCCGTCAGGAACACCGGGAGAGATGCCGGAAAAGAACATGATCAAGAGTAGCAGGATCGTGGCAAGGGCGTTGGACTCAAGGCGCGGCGCGCGCGGTGTAGACCGGAGCAACGCGAATCCCCCGTTTCTTGCTGCGACGAATGAGTGTGTCGAGTTTGCTGGCCAGCGTTGCCATCCGTGGGGTGTGTTCGCTTTCTTGCTCCCGTTTTCTCTCTCTGGACCCCGCTTCCTCCCCCGGGCGACCGGAGAACTTCTGCCACGGACGGAGGGATCTGCCAGGGGTTACTTCCCAGCACGATGCACCGCCCGCCGGACGGTGTAGGCCGCGAGGCGGTCGCGCCTTACCGCGACGCCGATGCCGGGTCCGTCTGGTACCGGGACAAACCCGTCCCGGTCCAAGATGAGGGGGGGCTCAACGATGTCTTCAACCAGATACTCTCCCGGCGGCGCCAGATCGCCGGGCAAAAGAAAGCCGGGAAGTGACGCCAGCGCCACGTTGTGGGCGCGCCCTACGCCGGTTTCCAACAGCCCGCCGCACCAGACCGGCACCCGGGCAGCACGGCACACATCGTGGACAGCCAGCGCCGGCGCGAGACCGCCCAGTCGGCCAGGTTTGATATTTACGATCCGGCCGCTGCCGAGGGCGAGGGCCTGGCGGGCGTGGCCAACGGTTGCGATGGTCTCGTCCAGACTGATGGGCGTCTTGAGATGCTCCTGCACGTGCGCATGGCCGAGGAAATCGTCCCAAGGCAGCGGCTGCTCGATCATCGCAAGGCCAAAGGCATCCAGTGCCTGCAGGGCGGGCAAGTCCTCGACGCCATACGCCCCATTGGCGTCCGCCGCAAGCGGGATGTCGCCGAACTCATCCCGCACCGCCTTGATGACCGACACATCCCGCCCTGGGTGCACCTTGAGCTTGACCCGGCGATAGCCCTGGGCCAGTTTGGCCTCCACCTGGCGCAAGAGTGCCGCCGTGTCATCCTGAACGCCGACGACCGCCCCGGCAGGCACCCGCACGGAAGTGCCACCCAGCAGCTCTCGCAAAGGCCGTCCGGACCGTTTGGCCCACAGGTCCCACACCGCCCCCTCCACGGCCGCTTTGGCCATGCTGTGCCCGTGAAACGCCGCCAGGCGGCCATGGATGTCGCGCGGGTCGGCAATGGCCGTGCGCAGGACGAGGGGGACGAGAAAGTCGTTGAGAATGTGCCAGGCAGTGGCCACGGTTTCCTCGTTGTATGCCGGCTGGGCCAGCACCGGCGCCTCGCCCCAGCCGGCCAGCCCCTCGCCGGCGCCCGCTGCGACGGCTTCTACGAGAATGACGTCCCGCTGCCGTTGGGCACCCCATGCGGTCACAAACGGCGCCCTCATGGGCAAGCGCACGTGATGGACCACGACCTGCTCGATATGCAGCGGCTCATCCGGAATCAACGCGTCCACTCCCCGGCTCGCCCCGTTCCGGCCATCGCCAGGCTTCCCCCCGGCCAGCGTTCGCGGCGTCCAGGCGCTCCAGCCACTGCTGGCCAATACGCCGGTGCGCCCGTCCAAACGTAAGTTGGGACAACTCGGCCGCGGACACCCAGCGCGCCTGCGTACCCGTCGGCGAGTGTTCACTCCTCCCCCCGCAAGGGGTACACAAGTACACCCGCAAGCGCCACTCCACGTGGCTGAACACGTGCCGCACAGGGTCGAACTCCCGCTCCACCCGTACCGGCAAACCAAGGCGGGCGGCCACAGACTGGGCCAGGTCCGGCCCGGTATGTTCCCGCCCTGCCCCCTCGGCCCACGGAAACTCCCACATACCGGCCAAGAGCCCATCGTCAGGCCGGCGCACAACAAGTACCCGACCGCCTTGCGCAATGATGGCCACGGCGCCAAACACAGGTCGCGGCCGGGCCTTAGACCGCCGCACCGGCAGCGCCTCCGCCTGCCCGGCTGCGTGGGCGGCGCACCCTTCTCGCCACGGGCAGGCGCTGCAGGACGGACGGCGGGGCGTGCACACCAGCGCCCCCAGCTCCATCAAGGCTTCGGCGAACTCACTCGCGCGCCCTTGCGGGATCAACGCCTGCACCACGTCCCTGATGCGCCGCTGTACCGCCGGACGCGTCACCTCGTCGGCGATGCCTAAGCTTCGGGCCATGACCCGCAAGACGTTGCCGTCCACCGCGGCCACAGGCTGGTTAAACGCGATCGCCGCCACCGCGGCGGCCGTGTACGGGCCGATGCCCGGCAGCCGTGCCAGTTCACTGGCGTCTTGCGGAAACTCTCCCCCGTAGCGCGCCGCCACCTCCCGCACCGCCCGGTGCAAGTTGCGGGCCCGGGAGTAGTACCCGAGGCCTTCCCACGCCTTAAGGACGTCGCCTTCCGGGGCAGCAGCCAGCGCCTGCACCGTGGGAAACCGCTCCAGAAAACGCTCGTAGTAGGCCAGCACTGTTTCGACCCGGGTCTGCTGGAGCATCACTTCGGACACTACGACGCGGTACGGGTCGCGGTTTCTCCGCCAGGGAAGGTCCCGACGGTGGACAGAGAACCACGCGAGGAGCCGCTCCGCGGACAATGCCTCGCGAGCGGCTCCCCCAATCGACGCCGAACCGGCGTGTCCGGCTCCGGTGGCCGAATCCAAGCCTTGTCTCATGCCGAAACCCCGGGCTAAGCGGCTAAAGCCCTAGGATGTTGTACCCGCAGTCCACATGGATGACTTCACCGGTGATCCCTGACCCGAGCGGGCTGCACAAAAAGAGGGCCGTGCCGGCCAGCTCCCGCATGTCCACCCGGCGGCGCAGCGGGGCCTTTTCCTCGTGGTACTTGAGCATGTTCATGAAGCCCGGAATCCCGCGGGCGGCCAGCGTCTTCATGGGCCCGGCGGAAATCGCGTTGACCCTGATGTTGTCGGGCCCGAGGTCGTTGGCCAAGTATCGTACCGACGCCTCCAAGGCCGCCTTGGCCACGCCCATGACGTTGTACCCGGCGACGACCTTCTCCGAGCCGTAGTACGTCAGCGTCACGATACTGCCGCCGCCGGATTCTTTCATAAGCGGGCGCGCCCCGCGCGCCAAGGCCGCCAGCGAATACGCGCTCACGTCCAGAGCAATCCGGTAACCGTCCCTGGACGTTTCCACGTAGTCTTTCATCAAGTCTTCCCGGGGTGCGAACGCCACGGCATGGATCAGGCAGTCGAGCCGCCCAAACTGGTTGCCGATCGCCTCAAAGACGGCGTCGATCTGCCGGTCGTCGGTCACATCCAACGGCAGCACCAGCGGGTCAGGCAGCGTTGAGGCCAGCTCCCGTACGTTCCTCTCCAATCGCTCGTTCTGGTACGTAAGGGCCAGGCGCATGCCGGCCTCGGACAAGATCTGCGCGATCCCCCATGCGATGCTGTGTTTGTCGGCCACACCGACCACGAGGCCGGTGTGGCCGGAAAGGTCGATGGTTACCAAAACGCTCCCTCCCGTTGTCGCCCCGCGGGTTCAGGAGAGCATTCCGCTTTCCTGGATCGCGCGCGTGACCTCCCCTGGCTGCGGGAAACGCCCGGCAGCCCGCTTGGAGAACAGCACCCGCTCCCCCGCGGTCACCTCAAAGACGCCGCCGCTGGAAGGTACCAGTACGATGGCCCCCAGCCGGCCGGCAAACGTTGACGCCAGCTCTTCCGCCAACCTGGCGGCTTTCGGGGCGTACCCTCAAGAAGTGCAAAACTCGATGCGGATCTCGGGCTTGGCCGTCATGGCAACGCCTCCTTTGCCCAATGGGTTTCCTGCCTTTGTGGTCATTTTATCCATTTCTCGTGCCCGCGTCGATGACCTGCCGGAGTCGGCGCCCCAACGCGGTAGCCTCACCCGGCGGCAGGTACGGCGGCGGCCCGCGCCTGCAAGGATGTTCGCGGCGGCAAGAGAAATCAATTTTGTGTATAGTACAATCGAGGAACGGAGAAGGCGTCCGCGCACCGCGCGCTGGAGCCCGGAGGGGTGAGCTAGGCAGTGTGGGAATCGAGCGCCCTCGAGCGGATCAACCGCGCGCTGGAACGTTGGCGAGCCGGTGCCGCCCAAGAGCTGGCCACAAGGGAGACCAGCTCCGGCATCCCGCTTGAGCCCCTCTACACCCCTGCCCATCTGGCCAGCCTCGATTGGGAACGGGCCCTGGGCTGGCCGGGCGAGTACCCGTTTACCCGCGGGCCTTATCCGACCATGTACCGCGGCCGGCCCTGGACGATGCGCCAGTACGCGGGCTACGGCACCGCTGCGGAAACGAACCGGCGTTTCCATTACCTGCTCTCACAGGGGACGACAGGGTTGTCGGTAGCCTTCGACCTGCCCACGCAGTTAGGCTACGACTCCGATCACCCGCTGGCCAGCGGCGAAGTCGGACGTGTCGGCGTCGCGGTCGACACGCTGGCCGACATGGAGGCGCTTTTTCAAGGGATCCCCTTGGACCAAGTCAGCACGTCCATGACCATCAACGCCCCGGCGGCCATTTTGTTGGCCATGTACATCGCTGTCGCCAAGCGCCAGGGGCTCGACCCGGCGCAGCTTGCGGGCACGGTGCAGAACGACATTTTGAAAGAGTACCTGGCCCGCGGCACCTACATCTTCCCGCCCCGGCCTTCCTTGCGACTGGTCGTGGATCTGTTTGCCTACTGCCAGGAGCACGTGCCCAAGTGGAACGTCATCAGCATCAGCGGCTACCACATACGCGAGGCAGGCGCCGACGCCGTCCAGGAGGTCGCCTTTACCCTTGCCAACGCGATCGCATACGTCTCCGAAGCCATGAAGCGCGGGCTCGACGTAAACCGGTTTGCCCCGCGCCTGTCGTTCTTCTTCAACGCCCACATGCACCTCTTCGAAGAGGTGGCCAAATTCCGCGCCGCCCGCCGGCTGTGGGCGGAGATTATGCGGGAGCGCTTCGGCGCGACGGACCCGCGCGCGTGGGCCCTCCGGTTTCACACACAGACGGCCGGCTGCACCCTGACGGCCCAGCAGCCCGAGATCAACATCGTTCGCGTCGCCTACCAGGCGCTCGCGGCGGTGTTGGGCGGGACGCAATCGTTGCACACCAACGCCTTCGATGAGGCGCTGGCTTTGCCAAGCGAGACCGCGAGCCGCATCGCCGTCCGCACCCAGCAGATTCTCGCCCATGAGACAGGAGTGACCGACGTCATCGATCCCCTGGGCGGGTCCTACTTGGTCGAGCACCTGACCGAGGCCATCTACGAACGGGCCAAAGATTACATCCGGCGTATCGACGACATCGGCGGCGCGGTGCGCGCGATCGAAACCCGCTTCATGCAACGGGAAATTGAGGAGAGCTCCTACCGCTGGCAGCAGCAGGTGGAATCGGGCCAGCGGGTCGTGGTCGGCGTCAACCGGTACCGGATGGAAGAGCACCATGAGCCGGAACTGCTGCAGGTCGATGAGGCTCAGGAGCGGGCCCAGATCGAGCGGCTCCAGCGCGTGCGGCGGGAGCGGGACCAACGGGCCGTCCAAGCGGCGCTGGCCGCGGTGCGGGAGGCGGCACAGGGCGATGACAATCTCATGCCCTACTTGATCCGGGCTGTGGAAGCGTACGCCTCCGTTGGAGAAATCTGCGGCGTGCTGCGGGAAGTGTTTGGCGAGCACAGGGAGGGCGACGCGGCCTAACGGCCGTGCGGCCACGCCCCCCGAGCTTGACCACGATGAGGAGGCCTGGACCGTTGAACGCTTCGATGCAGCAGAAGCTGGAGCAGCTTGCGGCGTGGCGGACCAAGAGCGCCGCTGGCGGCGGCGAGCAGCGGGTCACCCAGCAGCGGGCGTCGGGCAAGGGCACTGCCCGGCAACGGCTGGCGTCCCTGCTCGATCCGGGCAGTTTCCAGGAAATCGATTCCTTTGTTCGCCAACACACCGGCAACGGGGTACCCGATGACCCCATCGGCGAAGGCGTCGTCACCGGCTGGGGACGCATCCACGGCCGCCCCGTCTTCTGCTTTTCCCAGGATTTCACGATCTATGGCGGTTCCGTCGGTGAGCTGCATTCCCGCAAAATCTGCAAAATCATGGACCTGGCTTACCGGGCAGGCGCTCCCATCGTGGGGATCAATGACTCGGGCGGCGCCCGCATCCAGGAGGGAGTCGACGCCCTCGGCGCGTACGGGGAGATCTTTGCCCGCAACGCCCGCCTGTCGGGAGTCGTCCCGCAGATCTCGGTTATCCTTGGTCCGTGCGCCGGCGGGGCCGTCTATTCCCCGGCCCTAACGGACTTCACCTTCGTGGCCGACCGCGTGAGCAAGATGTTCATCACCGGCCCTCAGGTGACAAAGGCCGCCACGGGCGAGGACGTCACCTTTGAGGAATTGGGCGGGGCCGAGACCCACGCCAGCAAAAGCGGCGTGGCCCACTTCCGCGCACCATCCGAGGAGGAGTGCCTGGCGATGGTGCGGGACCTCTTGAGTTACCTCCCCTCCAACAACCTCGAGACGCCGCCGGTCACGGAACCATCGGAACCGCCGGGCCACCCTGACGAACTCCTCGATGTCGTCCCCACCTCGCCCAATAAAGCTTACGACGTGCGCCAGGTGCTGTGGCGGGTGTTGGACGGCGGGCGGCTGCTCGAAGTGCACCAGGAGTTTGCCCTTAACGCGGTAGCGGGGTTCGGCCGCATGGCCGGCCAAGTCGTGGGCGTCATCGCCAACCAGCCGCGGGTGTTGGCCGGCTGCCTCGACATCGACGCTTCCGACAAGATCGCCCGCTTCGTGCGCTTTTGCGACGCGTTCAACATCCCGCTGGTGACTTTCGTGGACGTGCCCGGCTTTCTGCCGGGGGTAGCGCAGGAGCACCGGGGCATCATCCGCCATGGGGCGAAAATCCTCTACGCCTACGCCGAGGCGACGGTGCCCAAGATCGCCGTCATCCTGCGTAAGGCGTACGGCGGGGCGTATGTGGCCATGAGCAGCAGAGGTATCGGCGCCGATCTGGCCTTGGCGTGGCCGACGGCCGAGGTCGCCGTGATGGGCCCGGAAGGGGCGGCGCAGATTCTTTACCGCAACGGGCTGGCCCATGCCGAGGATCCGCAGGCTCTGCTGGCCGAGCGCACGCGCGAGTACCGCGATCGGTATGCAAACCCTTATGTGGCATGCGCCCGGGGCATGGTGGATGACGTCATTGACCCGCGCGAAACGCGCCCGAGAATTATCCATGCGCTGGCAGCCCTGGCGAACAAACGCGAGGACCGGCCACCCAAAAAGCACGGTAACATCCCGCTCTGATGTGCGGCCGCAGCGCCGCGCGTGGCTTTGCAGCGCGCCACCTTGTGCGGTGGGCTGAGAGCAAGGACGTGTTCGGTGATGTTTCGGCGTCTCCTCATCCCCAACCGGGGCGAGATCGCCCTGCGCATCATTCGTACGTGCCGGGAGTTGGGCGTCGAGGCCGTGGTGGTCCACAGCGACGCCGACGCTGGCTCGTTGCCGGTGGAATTGGCAGATGAAGCGATCAACCTCGGCGATCCCTGGTGCTATCTGGACGCGCCCCGCGTTGTACAGGCCGCGCTGGACGCGGGAGCGGAGGCGGTCCACCCCGGCTATGGGTTCCTCGCGGAAAACGCCTCCTTCGCCCGCCTGTGCCGGGAAGCAGGGCTGACCTTTATCGGGCCGACGCCTGAGGTTATGGAACACCTTGGGGAGAAGGACCGGGCCCGCGCCTCGGCCATCGCCCTTGGGATTCCATGCCTTCCCGGCAGTGAGCCGGTCACCGATGTAGGTGAAGCGGCGCGTCGGGCGGCCGAGATCGGATACCCGGTCCTCATCAAGGCGGTGGCGGGCGGCGGCGGTCGGGGGATGCGGCTGGCCCGCAATGAGGAAGAGCTGGTGCGGCTTCTCCCCCGGGCCATGTCGGAAGCGGAGGCTGCCTTCAAGTCGCCTTGGGTCTATTTAGAGAAGTACCTGGAGGGCGCGCGCCACGTGGAAATCCAGGTGCTGGCCGACGCCCACGGGCACGTGGTGCACCTGGGCGAGCGTGACTGCACCGTGCAGCGGCGCCACCAAAAGCTGATCGAAGAATCCCCTTCCCCGGCGGTTACCCCGGAGATCCGGGCACAGATGGGCGAAGCCGCCGTGCGGCTCCTGCAGGCACTAGGTTACATCAACGCCGGCACTGTGGAGTTCTTGTTGGATCGAGACGGACGGTTTTATTTTCTCGAAGTCAACACCCGCATCCAGGTGGAACACCCGGTCACCGAGGTCCGTTACGGCGTCGACTTGATCGCGGCCCAGATCCGGGTGGCGGCGGGCGAACCACTGCCATTTGGCCAGGACGAGCTCGTTCCCAGGGGCTGGGCCCTCGAATGCCGCATCAACGCCGAGGACCCCCTGCGGTCCTTCGCACCGGCACCTGGCCTGATCACCGCCTACGTCGCGCCCGCGGGGCCCGGCGTCCGCGTCGACGGGGCCGCCCGGGCCGGTTGGCTTATCCCGCCCTTCTATGACTCGATGATGGCCAAGTTGATCGTGTGGGCACCGGACCGCGCTGCGGCCTTGGCCCGCATGCAGCGGGCGTTGCGGGAGTTCCACATCGAAGGCGTCCCGACGACAATTCCGTTTCACCTTGCAGTGCTGGCCAACCCAAGCTTCGCCACCGGCCAGATCGACACGCATTTCGCTGAAACGGCGGTGTCTGAGGGAGCCGTCCAGGCCGCGGCGGACTCGCTGCGTGCGGCGGTACCCGCCAGCACTCCGCATGCCCCTGAGCCCTCTTCGTCCGACCGTCGCCGCCTGGCCGTCATCGCGGCGGCGGTCGCGGCGGTGATGGACAGGCCGCACCGGATCGTCTCCGTCACACGGGCGTCGCCGCCGCGCGAACCGGCACCGTCGGCCCCACTCCGGTGGGGGGCCGCAGGGCGCCTTGAGCTGATGGCCCAGCGCCACCGAATGGCCAACCCCGCCATGGACAGGAGGAATCTCCGTGCAAACTGGCCCTGGCCTTCGTAGACGTTTTGCGATTACCGTTGACGGTGTGCGCCACGAGGTACTCGTCGAAGAACTGCCGGACGCAGAACCGGCCGCTAGTCCCCCGTCAACGTCGCCGTCGGTTGAGGCGACGCTCGTCGCATCACCGCAGGAGGCACCCGCGCTTGACTCCGCCGGAAACGAGGCCTCCGGCCCGGGCTCGTCCGGGCTGCGAAACGGGTGGTTAACGGCTCCCATGCCCGGCACCGTGACCGAGGTACGGGTACAGCCGGGGGACCGGGTACGGCGCGGCGACATACTGCTGGTGTTGACGGCCATGAAGATGGAAAACGAGATTCCGGCCCCGGTGGCGGGATTCGTGCAGGCCGTCGGCGTGGCTGCGGGCGACACGGTCAACAGCGGCGATCGTCTCGTGCAGCTTGTGCCCGGGGAGGTGTGACCGTTGTCCGGCGCCCTGATCGATCTAGCCCGGCGTATGCTGGCCGGCGACCGCCGTGCTTTGGCCCGGCTCATCACCTTAGTCGACGACGGTGACCCGGGCGTCGCAGACGTCATGCGGGAGATCCACCCCCACACGGGCAAGGCCCACGTCATCGGCCTCACGGGTCCGCCCGGCGCGGGCAAGAGCACCCTGGTTTGGGCGCTGGCCTCCGCCTACCGCCGCCGCGGGCGTCAGGTAGGCATTGTCGCCATCGACCCGACAAGCCCCTTTTCCGGGGGTGCCGTGCTGGGTGACCGAGTGCGCATGCCGCAAGACGCCCCCAGCGGCGTCTTTTTCCGCAGCATGGCCTCCCGCGGGCAGCTGGGGGGCACGTCCCGCTCGGTGCGAGGCGTCGTGCACCTGCTCGATTCGTTCGGCAAGGACGTCGTTCTGATCGAAACCGTTGGGGCAGGCCAGTCGGACGTGGCGGTGCGCAGCTTGGCGCACACGACGGTGGTGGTATCCGTTCCCGGGCTCGGCGACGACATACAGATGTTGAAAGCCGGTATTCTGGAAATCGCGGACGTGTACGTGGTGAACAAGGCGGACCGGGAAGGCGCCGACCGCACCGCAGCCCAACTGGCGTCCATGATCGAAGTAGGCCGCGAATCCGCGCTCGCTGTCGGCCAGCAGCCCGACGAAGGCTGGATCCCGCCGATTGTGCGCACCGTCGCCTTGAAGGGCGAAAATGTCGACCAGCTGGCCGACGCGCTTGACGCCCACCGCGCCTATCTCTTGCAGTCCGGCCGCTGGGAACACATCGTACGCTCCCAGGCTGAAGCGGAACTGGAGGAAGCATTGCTCGTTCGCCTTGAGCAGGTATTGGCAGCTTCCTCCGTGGCGTCCCAAAAGGAGCATCTGATTAGCGACATCGCCGCTCGCAAGCTGGACGCTTACCAGGCGGCGGACGCGCTGCTGGCCATGCTGCGCGCCCGTGCGTGAAGGCTCCGCGCCATGGGCACACTGCCAATCGGGAGGTGTCGCTCATGGCTCAGGAAGAGCCTCGCGGCGGAGGCGGAGGTCAGGAGGCCGGCACCGCGGCCATCAAGTGGGGCGCCATCGTCATCATCGTGCTGGCCATATTGTGGTTTCTCGCCCGCTATGTGATCCCGCTCTTGCCCCGCGCGTGAGCGGGAGCATGGATAACTGGGCGGAAGCGAGAACGCCCCTCAACCGTGGGGAGCCGTGCCGCTAGCCAGTCTCGGTGCGGCCAAGGGAGTACTGCGCATGACATCGCCTTTGCCGACTCCGCTGCCCGAACCATTCGTGCGCTTCATCGACCTTTTCAACGCGGGCGCCTACTGGGAAAGCCACGAGGTGCTGGAGCAGCCTTGGCGGGCTAACCGCAGCGACTTTTACCAAGGTCTCATCATTTACGCCAGCGCCTTCGTCCACGCCCAGCGGGGCAATCCCCGCGGCGTGCGCCTGCAACTTCTTAAGGTCCAGCGCAAGCTGCCCCCGTATCGGCCCCACTACCTCGGCATCGACGTGGACCGGATCTTTGCCCACGCGGACTGGATCCTCAAGCTGTTGGACGACGATCCGTCGCTAAGCGGCCCCGCACTAAGGTCGCGGCTGCCCTTCCCGCGCCTGGCCCTGCAGCCGGAACTCGTCCGCGGCGACGAGCCGGAGCTGCGCGGCATCGCATAGCCCGTCTTGCGAAACCGTCAACCGTCCAGCCCAGCGCCCTTGGCGCGCAGCTCGGCCAAAGCTTTGAGCGCCAAAGCCACGTGCAGCGCGGCCCCGATGGGCAACGCGTCTTCGTCCAAGGTGAAGCGCGGGTGGTGCACTGGATACGTGGCCCCCTGTGCCTCATTGCGCACCCCAAGGCCGAGAAAACAGCCGGGTACCCGGCGGGTGTAGAAGGCGAAGTCTTCCGCTCCCATGATGGGTGCGACCTCCAGCACCCGCTCCTCTCCGAGCAGTTCGCCTATGACCTCCTGGGCCAACCTCCAGCAGTCCGGGTCGTTGACGGTCGGCGGATAGCCCGTACCAGGATAGCTGACCTGCACCCGGCAGCGGTTGGCTTCGCCTACCAGCGTGGTCATGGACTCGACCCGGGACTTGAGGAAGTCCATCCCCTCGGCGGTCAGTGAGCGCAACGTGCCCCACATCCGAGCCGTCGGCGGGATGACGTTAAAAGCTTCGCCGGCCCGGATCCCCGTGATACTGACAACACCACCGGCCAAAGGATCGAGCTCGCGGCTGACGATGGTCTGGAGCTCCGTGACGATCTTGGCCGCCGTCACGACGGGGTCGACGGTGATGTGAGGCATGGCCGCATGGCCCCCGTGGCCCTGCACCCGGATGTCCACCTCACACGCCGCGGCCATGAACGTCCCCGCTCGCCCGACGACGGTGCCCGTCGGAGCGAAGGGCCAAACGTGCAGCCCGAAGATGCGCTGTACCGGCGGGTCGTCATCCAGCACGCCCGCCGCGCACATGCGGTCACCTCCGGCTCCCCCCTCCTCGGCGGGCTGGAACACCAGCCGCACCGTACCGGGCAGAGCCCGCTCGTGCGCCTTGAGCAGCCGGGCCGCCCCAAGAAGCATGGCCACGTGGGCGTCGTGCCCACAGGCGTGCATCTTCCCCTCATGGCGGCTGCGGAACGGCACGTCGGTCTCCTCTTGAATCGGCAGCGCGTCCATATCGGCCCGCAGCGCCACGCAGGGCGGGCGGCCTGTGCCCACTTGTGCGACGACGCCGGTTTCCGCCACCGGGTGACGGTATGGGATGCCCAGCTCATCCAAATGATCCCGGATCACCTGGCTTGTCCGGTATTCCTGGTAGCCCAGTTCTGGATACTGGTGCAAGTCACGCCGGATGTCGACGATCCACTCGCGAATCGATTGTGCCTGCTCAAGCCATTGCCGCATCGGCTATTTCCCTCCTCCAACTGTCCCTCCGCCCGCCAAGGTGGGCGTCCCCCTACTTGTACCGAGGCGGTCTTGTGCTGCCTGCCGGTTCCGGGCAAGCTAGATCCGGCCGGAATGGAGCTGGTCGCTTCCATCCCGGGACGGAAAGGGTGGTGCTCTGGTGGGTTCCCGCCGCCGGCGGCCCGCGGCCTACTTGTTGCTTGGCCTCGCGCTGGCCGTGTTTGTCTTTTCCCTGGGAGCGGCGCCGGAAACGTGGCGGGATATGCGCCGCTTCCTTCGGGAAGCGGAGCTGGAAGAAGGCGTGGAATACTTGAGAGGATTCGGCGGCTGGACCGTCGTGGTCATCCTTGCCCTCTTCACCGTCGAAGCGCTCCTGGCGCCAGTCCCCAACTGGTTCCTCATGATCGCCAACGGGATGCTCTTTGGTCCGTGGGTAGGGAGCCTGGTGTCACTCGCGGGCGTCGCCGTCGGGGCGATGGCCGCCTTCGCCGTCGCCCGCTGGGTGGCTCGCCGGGCCATCCGGCGGCTGCTCCCCGCCCAGGTCCTGGAACGGGTGGACAGCTTCAGTCGCAAGAACGGCTTCGCCGTCCTGCTCATCGCCAGGCTGATCCCATTTACCTCCAGCGACCTGTGGAGTTACGCCGCCGGCCTGTCCCGCATCCCGCCGCTCCACTTCCTGGCTGCGACCGTGCTCGGCGACCTTCCCGCCATCGTCCTCTTCTCGTTTCTCGGCACCGCCGTGCTGGAGGACCCCCGCTACACCCGCTGGCTGGCCGTCGGCGGCGGTATCCTGCTGGCGGGCTGGGCCGGCTACGCTCTCTGGCGGCGCGCCCGCGCGGGATCTACTGCCCGCGGAACGTAGGCGCCCGCTTTTCGAGAAACGCCCGCACGCCCTCCTGGGCGTCAGCGGTACGGAGAACCTCGAGGAAGTCGCTGACCTCGAGCTTTAGCCCGACGTCCAAGGGAGTACTCTCCGCCCGGAGCACGTTGGCCTTGGCCGCCGCCAGCGCCTTGGTGGCTCCTTGTGCCAGGCGCCGGGCATACTCCAATACCCGCTCCTCAAAACCTTCCGCCGGCCACGCCGCGTGCACGAGACCGGCCGCAGCTGCCTCCTGCGCTGTAAGCCGACGCCCGTGGAGGATAATGTCCAGCGCGCGCGCCCGGCCGACAATCCTGGGCAACCGTTGGGTGCCACCGGCGCCGGGGAAGATCCCCAGGCTCACCTCGGGCAGTCCGATGGTGCTCTTCCCGTCGTCGATCATCAGCCGGAAGTCACAGACTAGGGTAAACTCACACCCGCCGCCGAGGGCGTGACCGCTGATGGCCGCGATCGTCGGCTTGGGCAGTCGCTCGATGCGGTTAAAGCACTCGTGAAAACGGCCCATGGACGCCCGGGTCGCGTCCGGATCTTGAAACGCCTTGATATCGGCGCCGGCGATGAAAATGCCTGGGATGGCGCTCCGGAACACGACGGCGCGGACGGCGCCGTCGTGCTCTAGCCCTGCCACAGCGTTGTCTATCTCCCGCAGGAAAGCCCCGTCCAGGGCGTTGACCGGCGGCTTGTTGAGGGTAACGACCGCCACCGCGCCGTCCCGCTGGACGTCCACCAACGACATGCCTCCCACCTCCGTGTCGTCATCGGGCCAGCCGGCCCAAGGCGTCGTACCTACAGAAAAAGCGGGTTCGGTGCGCGATCCCCCGCGCCCTCACCCGCTTTTTCCTGTTCTCCGCCGGCCAAACGCCTCCTTGTCCGGCCACGAGCATCAGGATGCTACTCAAAACACCGGGATCAAGGAGCCCTCAAAGTACTCCAGGATGAAGTCCCGCACCTCGGGTCGGGTCAGCACTTCGCCCAGCTTCTGGATGGCCGGGTTGTCGGCGTCCTGCCGCCGGACCGCCACGACGTTCGCGTAAGGCGATTCGCCGGACTCAAGCAGGATGGCGTCTCGCGCCGGCCTGAAGCCCGCCTCCAGCGCGTACGTCTGGTTGATGAACGCCGCGTCCACATCATCCAATGCCCGGGGCAAGAGCGGCGCTTCCAGTTCAATAATGCGCAGATTCAAGGGATTGCGGACGATGTCAAACACCGTCGCGTTGCCTTCGACCCCTTCGCGCAACTCCAGCAACCCGGCCTGGGCCAAGAGGGCCAGCGCGCGGCCACCGTTGGTCACATCGTTAGGAATGGCGATGGTCGCGCCCCGCTGCAGCTGGTCAATAGAGGTAATCTTGTAGCTGTACATACCAATGGGGGCTAAGAACACCTTCACCGTCCACGTCAGGTCAAGCCGGTGATTGGTGGCAAAGTCTTCCAGGTACGGGATGTGCTGGAAGAAGTTGGCGTCCACGTCACCTTCTGCCAACGCCAAGTTCGGCAGCACATAGTCGCTGAACTCGATAATTTGCAGCTCGATGCCTTCCTCGGCCAGCATCGGCTTGATGAACTCCAGAATCGGAGCGTGGGGCAAGGTGCTCGCGCCAACCCGCAGCACAGTGGGCTGGGCGGCAGCCAATCCGCCGGCTACGGCCACCACCGCCACCAGTGTTACAAGCGCTAGCAAGCGCCGCATGGGCCTCTCTCCTTTCGCTGACCGCGACACCCCTTAGAAGACCGGGACGACCGCGCCGTCGTAGGTTTCCAGGATGAACTCCCGCACTTCGGGCTTAAGCAGAGCTTCCGCGAGCTTGCGCAGGGCCGGATTCGTCTCGTCGCCGGTGCGCACCGCCACCACGTTGACGTAGGGCGACTCCGCCCCCTCGATCACCAGCGCGTCCCGCAACGGGACCAGGCCCGCCTCGAGGGCGTAGTTGGTGTTGATGACGGCAGCGTCCACGTCCTCCAGGGCCCGGGGCAGCAACGGCGCCTCGAGCTCGCGGAAACGCAGGTTCTTGGGATTGTCTACGATGTCAAACACGGTGCCCGTAATGCCGACGCCGTCCGCCAGCCGAATCAAGCCCGCCTGCTGGAGCAAGAGCAGCGCCCGCCCCCCGTTGGTGGCGTCGTTAGGGATGGCGATCGTCGCGCCCTGCGGCAGCTGGTCGAGGCTCGTGTGCCGCCGGCTGTACAATCCCATGGGCTCGATGTGCACGCCCACCAGCACCGACAGGTTGAGCCGGTGATCGGCCGCGAAGGTTTCTAGATACGGGATGTGCTGGAAGTAGTTAGCATCCAGTTCACCGTCCGCCAAAGCCAAGTTGGGCAGGACGTAGTCGGTGAACTCTACGACCCGCAACTCAATGCCTTCCGCCTGCAGTGCGGGCTTGATGAACTCCAGGATCTCCGCGTGGGGCACCGGGGTGGCGCCGACGGTGATCACCCAGGTCCCTTGCGCGCCCGCGGCGGCAGCCAACGCCAGGACCAGTGCCGCGACTGTTGCGGAACGGAGCAACGACAGCTTCATATTTCTAACCCTCCCAGTATTAGCTCTCTTTAGATTGTCTCCTCACCGACCCGTGGCCACGCCCTCACGGCGCCCCGTACGGGGCGTGTGCCCCGGTGACGGCGAGTTGAATTGCCGCTCTGCCGCCTTACTGCGACGGATGGCGATGATCCACCCGCCGGGCGATGAAGTTCCCCGCCATTTGAATCAGCTGCACCAACACCACCAGGACGACGACGGTGTAGAGCATGACATCGCCCCGGAATCGCTGGTAGCCGTATCGGATCGCCAGGTCGCCGAGGCCCCCGGCGCCGATGGCACCCGCCATGGCGGAATAGCCGACGAGGCTAATGGTCGTGATGGTCACCCCCAGTACCAGGGACGACAAGCTCTCCGGCAAGAGCACTTTGTAGATGACCTGCCACGGAGTCGCGCCCATGCTCTGAGCGGCCTCGATGACGCCCAAGTCAACCTCGAGAAGGGCCGTCTCCACAAGCCGCGCGATGTACGGCGTTGCGGCCACGGAGAGCGGCACAATGGCCGCCGTCGTGCCGATGGAGGTGCCCACCACCCACCGGGTGAAGGGGATGATGGCCACCATCAAAATGATGAACGGGATCGAGCGCCCGACGTTGATAATGATCCCAAGCACGCGGTGCACCAGGCGATTGGGCAAGATGTGCCCCGGGCTGGTGACGACCACGAGGATTCCCAGGGGCACCCCAAACAGGTGACCAAAAAAGACGGCTCCCGCCACCATGTAGAGCGTTTCCCAGAGGGCTGGCCACAGCATGTTGAGCACCTGCTGGTTAAGCACCGATGGCCGCCTCCTTTACAAGCCGCCGCGCCGCCTCGGTCTTGGGCGCTGCAAACACTTCCGCGACGGTACCTAACTCGGCGACCCGCCCCTGGTCCAACACGGCGACGCGGCCGCAGACGGCGCGCACCACGTGCATCTGGTGGGTGACCATCACGATGGTCAGGCCCAGGCGCCGGTTGATATCCTTAAGGAGGTTGAGGAACGACGCGGTCGTTTCCGGGTCCAGCGCCGACGTGGGCTCGTCGCACAGCAACAGCCGGGGCTCGGACGCTAGCGCCCGGGCGATGCCCACCCGCTGCTTCTCGCCGCCGCTGAGCTCAGACGGATAGCGGTGAGCTTTGGCGCGTAATCCGACAAATTCAAGCAATTCCAACGCCCGCTGGTCCCGCTCGCGCCGGGACAGCCCGGCGATCTCCATCGGAAACGTAACGTTACCCAGGGCAGTCCGGTTGGTCAGCAGGTTGAAGTGCTGGAACACCATCCCGATCTGCCTGCGCATGCTGCGCAGTACCGCGCCCTTGTAATCGGTGACATCGACACCGTCGATGTACACCCGGCCGGCTTGCGGCCTTTCCAGCAAGTTGATGCAGCGGATGAGGGTACTCTTGCCCGCTCCGCTCAACCCGATGATGCCGAAAATCTCTCCCGGCATCACGTCGATGGACACACCGCGCAGCGCCTGCACCTGATTGGCGCCCCGTCCGTACGTCTTCTGCACGTTTTCAAGACGGAGCATGGGAACGGTTGCGGTGCCGCTTGCTTTGCCATTGAGGAAACCGTTGTGGATATGCAACAAAAAACCCCTTCCCGCACGAGAAGAGGTACATCTGTCGCAGATGTGCCTCCTCTCATCTCCCCAAACGCCGGGCCTCTCCCCGGCATTCGGCAGGAATTGGCACCTTGCGCCCGCCCTAAAGCGGACGCCGGTTGCCGGGCTTCATCGGGCCAGTCCCTCCGCCGCTCTCGATAAGAGTTGCACTGTCGCGCACCGACAGGGAGTCGATGCGTTGGTTTTGAGTTGTAACGCTAGGGCAATTATAGAAGCGGTGCCGGAAGAAGTCAATAGTGAACTCCTTCACTTATTCCGCCATCTTCATCCCCGTCATCCGCCTCCGCCGCTCATCCCATGCGCCCGCCTCGCCGCGTCGACAGCGCGGTAGACGAGTGCCCCTGCAGCCGGATCGCCCGCGCCCGTGCCAGCTAGAGCGTCCGAGTCCGGCCGCACCTGCTCCGCGGCCTCCAGGACATCCAGGTGTCCCTGCACCTCCGACAGCGCGAGCACTAACTGCTGGCCGTGGTCCGCGTGGGGAAACAGGACCCGCGCCAGCTCAAAGACGGTGGCCGGACCCGTTGCCAGCCTCCCCAGCAACTGCTCGAGCCGTTGGGCGTGCATCGCGAGCCGCTCGTGTACCAGCGCCTGGACGTCGGCGAACGGCGGCCCGTGGCCGGGTAGCGCCAATTCTATAGGCAGAGCGGCCACTCGCCGCAAGGCGTCCAGGTACTGCACTAGGGTGCGGGGCCGGCCCGCCCCGGGCCCCGGCGCCGGCTCGACAATCGCGTTGGACGACACCTGCGGCAGGATGTGATCGGCGGTGAACATGACGCGGCTCGACTCGTGGTAGAGACAGATCTGCGAACCGGAATGCCCCGGCGTATGCAGCACCCGCCACGTGCCATCACCCATGACAATGAGGTCCCCGTCCTGCAGCCACCGCTGCGGTTTCGCCTTCGGCTCCAGCTCCCCCAGGCGGCGCAGGCCCTCGAGGACAGCCGGGATGAGGGGCGCCGGCAGGCCGGCTTCTCTGAGCCATTGCCGGTAGAAACCGAGACGGGGTTCCGGGCTGCCGCCGAAAAACGGTGCGGCCCCCATGTGTGCCAGGACGCGCGCCCGCGGGTTGTGCCGGAGGAAGCGGTCGAGCCCCCCGTGGTGATCGACGTGGGGATGCGTAATGACCACCTGCTGGACCTTCTCAGGGGCGACGCCCAAAGCCTGCAATCCGTCCAGCAGTGCGGCCTCTCCTTCATCAGTGTTGGGCCCTGTGTCGATAAGGGTTAGGCACCGGCCAAAGACGACGTACGCGTTGACCGGCCCCACTGGATACGGCGTCGGCAGCTCCAAACGCGCGATGTGGCCAGGCAGGCGCGGCTCCTGCGACACCCCCTCGCCCGGCGGCTCAGTCGAAGCCAGCACCGGTCGGGTCAACCCCTCGTGCCTCCTAGGTAGCTGCGCGCGATGACGATCCGCTGGATCTGGTTGGTTCCCTCGTAGATCTGGAAGATCTTTGCATCCCGCATCATGCGTTCCACCGGGTAGTCGCGAATGACGCCGTAGCCGCCCAAGAGCTGAACGGCGTCGGTGGTGACCCGCATGGCCACGTCGGTCGCGAACATCTTGGCCATCGCCGAGTACCGGTTAGCCGTCACCAGGCGAGCGCCGCCCTTGCCCTCCCTCTCGATGCGGATGGCCGCTTGATACGTCAGGCCCCGGGCTGCCTCGATGGCGGTGGCCATGTCTGCCAGCATAAACTGCACACCTTGGAAGGAAGCAACCTGCTGGCCGAACTGCTGCCGCTCCTGCACGTAGTTGAGGGCGTACTCAAAAGCGCCTTCCGCTACCCCGAGCGCCTGTGCGGCGATGTTGGCCCGGGAGCGATCCAGCGTTTTCATCGCGATCTGGAAACCTTCGCCTTCCTCTCCCAGGCGGTTGGACACGGGGACGCGGCACTCCTCAAAGAAGAGTTGTGCCGTGTCCGACGCGTGCAGGCCTAACTTGCCCTTCATGGGCACCGCCGTAAAGCCGGGCGTGCCCTTCTCGACCAAAAAGGCGGAGATGCCCCGGGGGCCCTTGCTGTTGGGATCGGTACGGGCAAACACCGTCACGCCGTGGGCGATAGAGCCGTTGCTGATGAAGATCTTGCTGCCGTTGAGCACGTACTCGTCGCCCTCGCGCCGCGCCCGCATGACCATCCCGCCCGGGTCGGATCCCGCGCCTGGCTCAGTCAGCGCAAACGCGGCCAGCCACTTCCCCGTGGCAAAGTTGGGCAGCCAGCGCTGCTTCTGCTCTTCGCTGGCACCTACCACGATCGGCGTCAGGCCCAAGTCGTGCACGGCCAAGAGCAGCGCCGCACTGGCATCGACTTTGGACAGCTCCTCGACCACCAGGACGCGCGTCAGCGCGTCCGCCCCGAGACCGCCGTACTCCTCCGGCACCGGCAGTCCAAACAGGCCAGCCTCGGCGAAGATCTCCACTAGCTCTTCCGGAAACTTCTCTTCCACGTCCCACCGTGCGGCATTAGGCGCGATCTTGGTCTTGGCCAATTCGCGCACCATGGCCACAATCTGCCGCTGTTCGTCGTTGAGCAAGAAATCCACCCGCGGATCCCTCCTCCGCTGCTCCGCTCAACCCGGTGCCGACGGCCCGGGGCCTGCGCCTTAACCGGCCGGCGACGTCTCACGCCCCAAGGGCCGCGCCAGCTTCCCCTTCCCGCGCGCCCGCCGCTTCCGCCAGCGCTTCCGCCACCAGCTCCGCGAGATCCCGGGTGGCCACCGGCCTCTCGGTCGTCCCCTGCTCCGTGGCCACCGTTCTCAGCCCATCCTCCATCATCAGCATGCAGAACGGGCACGCGGTGCACACTGCTTGGGCCCCCGATGTGGCCACCTCCCGGGCTCGCTCCACGTTGATGCGCTTGCCCGGCTCGTCGTCCATCCAGTAGCGGCCGCCGCCGGCACCGCAGCAAAACCCTTTCTGACGTGAGCGGGCCATCTCCACCCGTTCAACCCCCAGCGCGTCGACGACGGCCCTGGGTGCGTCGTACTCGTCGTTGTAACGACCCAAGTAGCACGGGTCGTGGTAGGTGACCTTTTCCAGCTCCTGGAGCTTCCCGGGTTCCAGGGGAAGTCGTCCCTCTGCCAACAGGTCGCGGATCAGCTGGCTGTGGTGGATCACCTTATAGTTGCCGCCAAAGTCCGGGTACTCGTTCTTGATGGTGTTGAAACAGTGGGGACAGGTGGTCACGATCTTCTTGACGCCGTAATTGTTTAAGGTTTCAATGTTTTGCCGGGCCATCATTTCATACAGGTACTCGTTGCCAATGCGCCGCGCCGGGTCGCCCGTACACGTCTCCTCGTCGCCCAGTACCGCGAAGTCCAGGTGCGCGGTGTGCATGATCTTGGCCATGGCGCGGGCGATCTTCTGGGCCCGCTCATTGAAGGCTACGGCGCACCCGACCCAGAACAGGTATTCGGCCTGGCCCACCTGGGCCAACTCCCGCACGTAGGGCAAGTCCGCGTACCAGTCTCGCCGCGACGCTTGCGCGCCCCGGAACGGATGACCCCGGTCCTCGATGCCTTGGACCGCGGCTTGGGCGGTTTCCGGCAACTCCGCTTCCTCCATGACCTGAAAACGCCGCAAGTCCACGATCTTGGCCACGTGCTCGATCTCAACGGGGCACGCGGTCACACACGCATGGCACGTAGTGCACGACCACAAGGTTTCCGGCTCGATGGAAGTGCCGATAATGGGGCGAGGCTCGAGCTCCCTCTTGGCCCAAGGCACGCCGCCGATTTCCTCAGTCAGCTGCCGCCGCATGTCGAGGATAAGCATCTTGGGGTTCAGCGGCTTGCCCACCGCGTAGGCCGGGCACACCGCCTGACAACGTCCGCATTCGGTGCAGGCGTCCAGGTCCAGCAGGTCTTTCCAGTCAAAGTCCCTCAACGTCTTGACGCCCAGCACCTCGGTGTTTTCCACGTCCAATGGCTCAAGCCGCCCTTTGGGCTGGAGGTTACGGGTGAAGATGCTGGCGGGCGAGGTGAAAAGGTGCATCATCTTGCTGAAGGGGATGTAGCCCACGAACACATAGGAGACCAGCATGTGAAACCACCACAGAAAGCGGTGGACCGCCAGCTGCGTCCCGTATTCGCGGATCCCCAGCGCCGCCAAAGCCCGTCCGGTCGCCAAACCGACGGGGCTCCACGAACCCCACGGGTCGCTGGTGGCGACTATGCGCAACCCCTCCACCAGGAAACCGGTGATCAGGATAATCAGCATGGACGCCAGCAAGAACCCGTCCTGCCACAAGCCGTGGGTGAGGCGCGGAACCTTGGCGACGTAGCGACGATACAGGGCAACGGCAAGGCCGACGATGGCTCCCAGGCCAAAGACATCCAAAATGAGCGACTGGAATATCAGGTAGAACCAGCCGTGCATGATGGGGATCCTCAAGTCGGCCTGGATGAAGACGACCGTGGTGCCGATGAAGAGGATCACAAAGCCCCAGGAAAGGAGGATGTGAAACAGCCCCGCCTGCTGATCCCCGCTGCGCAGCTGATCCTGGCCGACCGCATCCACAAAGAAGCCCCGCAGACGCTCTTGCCAGTTGTCGGTGCGCTCGATGGGCTTGCCTGCGCGCCACCGGCGCACGTGGTTCCAGACGCCCAAGGCAAACGCGACAACCATCGGCACCAGCAGCGCGTACGTCAGCCAGATGTGGCGGATATTCCAAAAGATCTCGCGGGTGGGTGTCTCGTGCATGGTCCGCTCCTCTCCCCCAGGGCAACTGCACCAGGCCTGTGCTGGCGCCGCCCGGGCCGGTAAACGGTCCCGGGCGGCTCACTGGCCGGGGGCGCACCCGCGCCCGCGGGCACCCGCCGGTGCGGGCCCTTAAGCGCCTTTGATCTTGCGCAGCTCCGCGACGAACGCCGGCAGCACTTCCTTGTAGTCGCCGACGACGCCGATGTGCGCGACGCGAAAGATAGGTGCTTCCGGATCCTTGTTGATGGCCACGATGGTCTTAGAATTGGACATGCCCGCCACGTGTTGGCTGGCGCCCGAGATCCCTACGGCAATGTACAGGTCGGGCGCCACCGACTTGCCGGTCTGGCCCACTTGGTGCTGAGGGGAAATCCAGCCGGCATCCACGGCGGCGAGGGATGCCCCGACCGCACCGCCCACAAGTTGCGCGATCTCCTCGAGCATCCGGAAAGGCTCCGGCCCCCCAAGACCGCGGCCGCCGGAGACCACCACGGGCGCATCCTCCAGACGCACCTGGCCTTGGGTCTCCTCCTGCTTACGCTCCAACAGCTTTACCCGGCCTGGGCTCAGGTTCACGTTCAGCGCCTCGACATCCCCGGCGCGACCAGTTTGCGGTTCGAGGGGTTCCATCGCCCGCGCCCGAACCAGGGCCACTTGCGTCGCCGTCCGGGCCGCCAGCTTGGCCATGGCCTTGCCGCCGTAGACAGGCTTGGTCATCACAAACCGGCCGCCTTCCCAGTCCACCGCCAGGCAGTCAGTCACGAGTCCGGCCGCCAGCCGGTGGGCCAGCCGGGGCGCGACCTCCCAGCCCAGGCGGTCGCCGGGCACAAGCACGAGCGCGTCGCCCGCCTGATCGCAGACCACGTGCGCCGCTGCCGCGTACGCCTCGGCGTCCAGCTCGGCCAGCGCGGGATGGTCCACAATGAGCACTCGGTCCGCACCGTACTCAATCATTCCAGTCGCGGCCTTAGCCGCTCCACCCAGGGCGGCACCGATCACCTGTCCCCCGCTCTGTTGCGCCAGCCGGCGCGCCCCCCCCAGCAACTCTCGCACCGCTGCCGACGGCGCGTGCCCATCGCCTCCCCAGCCAATGACGACGATGTTCACCTCAGATCACCTTCCGCTCCACAAGCTTCCGGGCCAAGTTCGCGCCCTTCTCGGCTCCGTCTTCTCCTTCGATGAACTCGCACTCAGACTTGACTTCGGGGATGAACAGGTCCAGAACCTCGAGCCGGTTGGCCTCATCGCCCACCTCCGCAGCGCCGAGGCCGAGTTCCCCCGGCCCATAGACCGTGATGGGCTTCCGGTTGGCCATCATGATGTCCTTAACCTTGGGCAGACGCGGAACGTTGTCGTTGGCGTTGGTGACGCTGGCCACGCACGGCCGCGGCGCCTCGACCACCACGACGCCTCCATCAGCCTCTCGCTCTAGGCGCAGCCCGTTTCCGGCCACGTCCAGCCGCGGCACGAAGGGAACGAAAGGCATACCCAGCTCCTCCGCCAGGAGGGCGCCGACTTGGCCAAAGTCCCACTCGCCTGACTGCCGCCCCGTGAGGACGAGATCCACGGGGTCCAGCTTCCGGATGGCCGCGGCCAAAACCCGCGCCGTAACCGACGGCTCCTTGGCGGAAACCTGGGTCTCATCGATCAGCACCGCCTGATCGGCGCCCATGGCCAGAGCCCTCCGGAGGGCCTCCTTGGCCTTGTCGGACCCGAGGGTCAGCGCCGTCACCTGGCCGCCGTGACGCTCCTTGAGCTGGATAGCTACTTCAAGGGCGTTGAGGTCAAACGGGCCGATCACCAGCGACGCCGTTCCCGGATCCGCGGCCTTGCGCACCGGGTCGATCTTGAACGCCCGCGGCGAGATCTCGGGGTCCAAGATCTGCTTGATGCAGACTGCGATGTGCATCCTTCCGTCCTCCTTCATTGAGCAGCCCCTTCAACAATACTTCGAGAAATAGCTCGTTTATCTCCTGCGGTGTCATCCGGCCGCCGGGTGAGTACCACTGGGAAAGCCAGTTGCAGGCACCAAGGATGAGCCGCGCGGCGACGGCCGGGTCTACCGGCTTGAACTCGCCGGACTCCACCCCCTGGCGCACGATGGCTTCAAAGCGTATCCGGTACGCCCGGTTCGCGGCCCGCACCGCCTGCCGCAAGTACTCCGGCAGCGATTCCACCTCGCGCAAGTACAGTGCAAACATGTCAGCGTGGTCGATGATCGACTGCAGGTGCGTGGCAATCGCCCTCGCCAGCCGCTCCCGGGCACTGCCGGGGCTGGAGGCGATCTCCTCAAGGCGACGGGCGTGATTGGCAATTGTGTATTGGTAAGCCGGGACAAGCAGATCTTGCTTGGATTTGACGTAGTGGTAAAGGCTGGCTTTCCGCAGGCCCATCTCATCCGCGATGTCCTGCATGGACGTGGCGCGGTACCCCTTTTCCCGAAACAGACGCAGGGCCGTCTCCAAAAGCTCCTCGTACCGGCCAGGCCGGCGCATCGTCAACCCTCCCCCGGGCGACGCGGCGCGCCTGCGCCAATCGGCGACATTCTACCGACCGATTGGTAGGTGCGCGTTCAGTTTATGAGAAGTCGAAAGGATTGTCAACCGCAGGCACGAAGTATAAGTTTTAACAGTGGCCTAAAAATCGTTACACGGCCTGGGCGCTGATCGCCGCCGCTGGGAGGGGTGGTGCCGACGTGCAGCCTGCGCCGCGCTGGGAAACCACCGGGCCCCGCCTATTTTTTGAAGAAGCCCAACGGCGACGGGACTGGGTGGCTATGCGCCACAAGGTTTATGGCTTGTGGCAGCCCATCACATGGGGTGAGTACGCGCGCCGCGTGCGAGCCATCGCCAACGGTCTGATGGGCCTAGGGCTGCAGTACGGGGACCGGGTCGGTCTCATCGGCGAAAACCGTCCGGAGTGGCTCTTCGCAGACCTGGCCATCCAGGCCGCGGGGGGCATGACGGCTGCCATCTACGCCACCAACAGCCCCGAACAGTGTGCCTACATCCTCTCCCACTCCGAGGCGCGCTTCTGGTTTGTGGAAAACGAGGAACAACTTGACAAGTACCTTGAAATCCGGGACCAGTTGCCCCGGCTTGAAAAGGTCGTCCTCATCGATGACGAGGGCCTGCGTGACTTCAAGGACGAGCGGGTGATGACCCTCGAGGAGCTGGAGCGCCTGGGCGAGGCCTACGCCGCCCAGCACCCCGGGGCCCTGGACGAGCGGCTGCGAATGGGGAGACCGGACGACGTCGCGTTGCTGATTTACACGTCCGGCACCACCGGCCCGCCCAAGGGCGCCATGTTGACCCACCGCAACCTGTTGTGGACCGCGGATTCCTTGGGCAAAGCCAACCCGATCAGCGAAGCCGACGAAACCCTTTCATTTCTACCCCTTTCCCACATCGCCCAGCGTATGGTGTCGGTGTACCTTCCCATCTACTGGGGGTTTACCGTTAACTTCTGCGAGAACACCGACACGGTGCTGGAGAACATGCAGGAAATCTCGCCGACGCTCATATTTGCCGTACCTCGCATCTGGGAGAAACTCCACTCCAGCGTCGAGCTGCGCATCAAGGACGCGGACTGGTTTAAACGGGGAGCGTACCGGCTAGCCATCGCCATCGGACAGCGCCACGCGCGCGCCCGGCTGTTGGAAGGGCGGGTATCCTTTGGCCTCAGCGTCTTGTACTGGCTGGCCCGGGTCACCGTGCTCCACCCCCTCACCCGTCGGCTCGGCCTGGATAGAGCGCGCTTCGTCTTGTCGGGTGCGGCGCCCATCAGCCCCGACGTGCTGCTCTACTTCCATAGCCTCGGGGTACCCATCCGGGAAGTGTACGGGCAAACGGAAGGCTCCGGTCCGACCACCATCCACCACTACGACCGCATCAAGCTCGGCACCGTCGGCCGCCCCTTGCCCGGCGTCGAAGTGCGCATCGCGGAGGACGGCGAGATCCTGGTCAAGGGTCCCAACGTGTTCCCGGGCTACTTCAAGGACGAGGAGTCGACCCGCAGCGCCTTGGTGGACGGCTGGCTCCACTCGGGCGACGTGGGCGAGCTGGACGAAGAAGGCTTCCTCCGCATCACCGACCGGAAGAAGGACCTGTTCATCACCGCAGGCGGGAAGAACATCGCGCCTCAGTACATCGAAAACAAGCTCAAGTTCAGCCCGTACATCAACGACGCCGTCGTCATCGGCGACGGCCGGCGCTACATCACGGCGCTCATCGTCATCGACGAGGAAAACGTGAGCAAGTGGGCCCAAGATAACAAGATCCCCTACACGACCTACACGGACCTGTCGCAAAACCCGGCCGTTTACGAGCTTATCCAAAAAGAAGTGGAAGCGGTCAACCGCACCCTCTCCAGTCCCGAGCGGATCAAGAAGTTTGCCATCCTGCCCAAGCGGCTGTATCAGGAAGACGGCGAGGTCACACCGACGCTGAAGGTCAAGCGCAAGGCGATCATGGAAAAGTTTGCCGACATCGTGGCGCAGCTGTACGACGAGTCCCCGGCGCCCAACGGACAGGCCGGAACGGCAGAGCCGTCTGCGACCGTGGCCGCACGTTGACGAGGGCGATGTGCGCCGGGCACCGCCCGAGCCCTGTGTGCTGAGGTGATGGCCCAATGACACTGCAGCAGCGCCCTTGGCTCCGCCACTACCCGCCGGGAGTACCGGCCACCTTGACCTACCCGGAGGAGTCCTTAGTACAGCCCCTGATCCGCGCCGCAACAGCTCACCCCGACCGGCCTGCGATGCTGTTTTTCGGCAAGCGGACCACCTACCGCGAGCTGTTGGACCAGGTGCAGCGCGCTGCGGGAGCATTGGCGGAGATGGGCGTGCGCAAGGGCGACCGGGTGGCCATCATGTTGCCCAACTCGCCCCAGTGCGTCATCGCCTATTACGCGGCACTGTGGCTGGGCGCGGTGGTCGTGATGGTCAACCCTCTGTACACCCCCCGCGAGCTCAAGACCCAGCTGTCCGACAGCGGTGCCCGCCACATCATCGTTCTGGACATCATGTACCCCAAGGTGGCCGAGGTGCGGCGCGACACCGCCCTCGAGCGGGTCGTCGTGACAGGGCTGGCCGAGTACTTGCCGTTCCCCCTCAGCCTCGTCTTCCCGCTGCAGCTGCGCCGCCAGGGACAGTTGGTGCGGGTCCCAAGCGCTCCTCACGTCACCCGTTGGTCCGAGCTGCTGCGACAGGCTCCGCTGTCCGAACCCGTCCCTGTCAACGCCCGGGAAGATCTCGCGGCGTTGCAGTACACGGGCGGCACCACGGGGACGCCCAAGGGCGCCATGCTCACCCACTTCAACCTCTACGCCAACTGCGTGCAGATCGGCGCCTGGCTCAGCGAGTTCAAGGAAGACCACTTCCGGGTGCTGGCGGCGTTGCCCTTCTTCCATGTTTACGGTCTGACCACGGTGCTCAACTACACCGTCTTCGGCGGCGGGACGATGATCCTCATCCCGCGGTTTGACATCAACCAGGTGCTCGGCGTCATCCGGCGACACCGGCCGCACATCTTCCCCGGGGCACCGACGATGTACGTGGCGGTGGTTAACCACCCAAGAGCGCGGGAGATCGACATGAGCTCCATCCAGGCGTGCGTCAGCGGTGCGGCGCCGCTGCCCGTGGAGGTGCAAACCGCCTTTGAGGAGTTGACTGGCGGACGCCTGGTGGAGGGGTACGGCCTGACCGAGGCTTCGCCCGTCACCCATGCGAACCCCGTCTGGGGCCACCGCAAGGTGGGCAGCATCGGCCTGCCGTGGCCGGACACCGACTGTCGCATCGTCAACCCGGAAACCGGCGAGGACGTGCCGGTGGGCGAGCCCGGTGAGCTCCTTGTCCGGGGCCCACAGGTCATGAAGGGCTACTGGAACAAGCCGGAGGAGACCGCCCAGACGTTGCGCGACGGGTGGCTGTGGACGGGTGACATTGCCCGCATGGACGAGGACGGGTACTTCTACATCATCGACCGTAAAAAGGATCTTATTATCGCCGGCGGATTCAACATCTACCCGCGAGAAGTGGAGGAGGTCATCTACACCCATCCAGCCGTCAAGGAAGCCACGGTGGTGGGCGTGCCCGACCCATACCGTGGCGAAACCGTCAAGGCGTACATCGTGCTCAAGGAAGGCGCCCACGTGACGGCGGACGAGATCATCGCCCATTGCCGTCATCATCTGGCCGCCTACAAGGTCCCCAAGCTGGTAGAATTCCGGGACGAACTGCCCAAGTCCCTGGTGGGCAAGGTGCTGCGCCGCGTGCTGCTGGAGGAGGAACTCAAGAAGCAAGCGGACCAACAGCGGCAGCATGCCGGCTAGACAGCGCGGCCCTCCACCGTCCCGGACGCCACAGGCTACTTTTGAGGAGGAAACGCGATGCCCCGCAACATCCGCACGGCCGCGGTGCTGGGCGCCGGCACTATGGGTGCCCAGATCGCGGCCCACCTGGCCAACCAAGGGATACCATGTCTGCTGTTAGATATCGTCCCACCCGATGCCAGCGAGGGCGACCGCACCAGGCTGGCGCGCCAGGCCCTGGAGCGGCTGCCCAAGATCAAGCCGTCGCCCATCTATAGCCCTGACCAGCTGTCCCTCATCACCCCGGGCAACTTCGACGACGACCTGCCTCGGATTCGGGAAGCGGACTGGGTGATCGAGGCGGTCGTGGAAAACCTGGACATCAAGCGCCAGCTCTGGCAACGGGTCGCGCCGCTGCTGGCCCCGCACGCCATCGCCAGCACCAACACGTCCGGGATCCCGGTTCACAAGATCGCCGCCGGGCTGCCGGAGCAATTTCGCCGCCGATTTCTCGGCACCCACTTCTTCAACCCGCCGCGGTACCTGTATCTATTGGAAGTTATCCCCACCCCGGAGACGGACCCCGATGTCGTAGCGGCCATCACGGAGTTTGGCGAGCGGGTGCTGGGCAAAGGGGTCGTGATCGCAAAAGATACCCCCAACTTCATCGGCAACCGCATCGGCACCTACGGGCTCATGGAAAGCATACGCGCCATGCTCGAAATGGGCCTGCGGCCCGACGATGTGGACGCGATCACGGGCCCCGCCATGGGCCGGCCCAAGAGCGCCACCTTCCGCACCCTGGATCTGGTCGGGCTAGACGTGGTAGCTTTTGTGGCCGGCAACTTGCAGCACACCGCCGCCGAGCCATGGGAACGGGACGCCTTCGTTCTCCCGCCCCTACTCGAGCAACTGCTGGAGCGGAAATGGCTGGGTGAGAAGACCGGCCAGGGCTTCTTTAAGCGGATCAAGCAGAACGGGCAAAGCGAGATCCTGGTGCTGGACACCGACTCCTTTGAGTACGTTCCGCGCCGGCGCTTCAACGCTCCGTCCCTGGCGGCGGTGCGAGGCATCGAGGACGTGGGCCAGCGCATCAGGCAATTGGTGCAGGCGGATGACCCCGCAGGCCGCTATGCCTGGCGGGTGCTCAAGAAGACGCTGCTCTACGCCGCCCGTAAGGTGACGGAGATAGCCGACGACATCGTCAGCATCGATAGGGCCATGCGTTGGGGCTTTGGCTGGGAATTGGGGCCGTTTGAGGCTTGGGACGCCATCGGCCTGCGGGAATCCGTCACCCGTATGCAAAAGGAAGGCGAGGAGATCCCCGCTTGGGTCCAGGCGCTGGCGGCCAGCGACCGGCCCGCCTTTTACCCGGTCATCGACGGCGAGCTCATGCAGGCATCCCCGGACGGCGGGCATGTGCCGCTCAAACCGCGGCCCCGTACTATCACCGTAGCCGATCTCAAAGCCCGAAACCGGGTCATCCACGCCACACCCGGCGCGACATTGTACGACATCGGCGACGACGTGGCGCTTGTCGACTTCCACTCGCCCAAGCAGGCCATCGGCACTGACCTGATGCAAATGCTCCACCTGGCCATGGACAGGGTGCGCAAGGACTTTAGGGGCCTCGTGGTCAGCAGCCACGTCTCGCCCAACTTCTGTGTCGGCGCGAATCTGGTTTTGATCCTTATGGGCGCCCAGGACGGCGAGTGGGATGAGATCGACTTGGCCATCCGGCAGTTCCAGGGCGTCAATATGGCCCTCAAGTACTTCGACAGACCGGTGGTCGTAGCGCCTTACGGGATGACGCTGGGCGGCGGTGCGGAGCTGACCTTTGCGGCCGACCACGTAGTGGCTGCCGCGGAGACGTACATGGGCTTGGTGGAGGTCGGTGCGGGCGTCATCCCCGGCGGCGGCGGCTGCAAGGAAATGCTTATCCGTTTCCTCGAAGGCGCCCCGGGGGTACTCGAGCCGGACCCGGGCGGCGCGGCCATGCAGGCGCCCATCGACCTGCAGCCACTGGTCAACCGTGCTTTTGAGCTGATCGGCATGGCCCGGGTGTCGACTAGCGGCCCTGAAGCCCAACTGCTGCGCTACCTGCGCTCGACCGATACCATCGTCCCCAACCGGGGCCACCTCTGGCACGAGGCCAAGCAAGCGGTGCTCGCCCTAGACGCGGCGGGCTACCGACCGCCGGCACGGACGCAGATCCCGGTGGTCGGCCCCGACGGGCGGGCGGTATTGGAGCTTGCGGCCCAACAGCTGTTCTGGTCCGGCTACGCCACCGAGCACGACGTCTACATCGCCAAGAAGTTGGCCTATGTGCTCAGTGGTGGCGACTTGCCCGCCGGCACCCGGGTGACCGAAGAGTACCTGCTCGACCTAGAACGAGAGGCGTTTTTGAGCCTCTGCGGCCATCCCAAGAGCCAGGCCCGGATGCAGCACATCCTGGCCACCGGCAAACCGTTGCGCAACTAGCGCGAAGGAGTGATCCGTGTTGCGCGATGCCGTGATCGTGGCGGGCGTGCGCACGCCCATCGGCAAAGCCCACAAAGGAACCCTCAAAGACGTGCGGGCCGATGACTTGGCGGCCATCGTCATCCGTGAAGCGATGCGCCGCGCCCCGGGACTGGCGGCGGAAATGATCGACGACGTCATCCTCGGCTGTGCTATGCCTGAAGGCGAACAGGGCCTCAACATCGCCCGCATTGCGGCCATCCGTGCCGGGCTGCCGCCGACAGTGCCCGGTTTCACCATCAACCGCTTCTGCTCATCCGGGCTCCAGGCCATCGCCTTGGCCGCCGAGCGCATCATGCTCGGACATGCGGATGTGATCCTCGCCGGCGGCGTGGAGAGCATGAGCCGCGTTCCCATGACCGGGTTCCGGCTGTCCCCCAACCCTGCACTCGTGCGCTCCTCGCCTGAGGTGTACATGGGAATGGGCCTCACGGCCGAAGAGGTGGCCGCCCGGTATAACATCAGTCGCGAGCGACAGGACGCCTTCGCCCTCGAAAGCCACCGTCGCGCGGCGGCAGCGACCGACTCGGGCAAGTTCCAGGAGGAGATCGTGCCCGTTGTTGTGGAGCGGGTCCGCTTTGACGGTCGCCGCGCCCTCAAGGAAACCGTGACCCTGGAACAAGACGAAGGGATTCGCCGGGACACCTCCCTAGAGGCCCTGGCGCAGTTGAAACCTGCCTTCAAGCAAGGCGGCACCGTCACCGCGGGCAACGCGTCCCAAACTAGCGACGGTGCCGCGTGCGTGGTGGTCATGGCGGCAGACAAGGCGCAGGAGCTGGGCTTGGCGCCGCGAGCGGTATTCCGTTCCTTTGCGGTCGCGGGCGTCGAGCCCGAGATCATGGGTATTGGCCCTGTTGCGGCAGTGCCGAAGGCGCTCAAGCTGGCGGGTTTGATCCTGGACGACATGGACCTGATTGAACTCAACGAGGCGTTTGCGGCCCAGTCCTTGCCCGTCATGGACCAACTGGGCATGGACCCGGCCAAGGTCAACGTCAACGGGGGCGCTATCGCCCTAGGCCACCCCTTGGGGTGCACCGGCGCCCGCCAGACGGTGACGCTCATGTACGAGGCGGCGCGCCGCGGGGCCAAGTACGGCCTGGTGACCATGTGCATCGGTGGCGGCATGGGCGCCGCAGGCGTGTTCGAATTCCTGCCGGCCGCGGGCCAGGCGATCACCGCTTGACAGCGACGGCCTCTTGCATCTCAACCTCTATGGAAGGACGGGTCAACGATGACGTGGGATGAAAAGGTCGTGCAAAAAGGCGGCGGGTTCTTGCTGGGCTCCCCGCCGGCCGCGTCGGTCTTTGCCCCTGAGGACCTGGACAGCGAGCAGCGGCTCATCGGCGAGACCGCCTTGGCCTTCGCCCGGGATGAAGTATTGCCCAAGCTGGAGGAGCTGGAAAACCAGCAGCACGAGCACTCGGTCGCGTTGCTCAAACGGGCAGGCGAGCTGGGGCTCCTGAGCGCCGATATCCCGGAGGAGTTTGGCGGTCTTGCCCTACCCCTCACCACCTCCACCCTGATCACGGAAAGCATCGGCATCACGGGCGCGTTTGGCGTCACCTTCGGGGCCCATACGGGCATCGGGACGCTGCCCATCGTCTTCTTCGGCAACGAAGATCAAAAGCGCCGCTATCTTCCCAGGCTGGCCAGCGGCGAGTGGATCGCGGCCTACGCTCTCACCGAGCCCGATGCGGGATCCGACGCGATGGGCGCCAAAACGACGGCCACATTATCCGAGGACGGCAGGCACTACGTTCTGCGTGGCCAGAAACAGTGGATCACCAATGCGTCCTTCGCCGACGTGTTCATCGTCTACGCGAAGGTCGACGGCCGCATGACCGCGTTTATCGTGCCGCGATCGTCGCCGGGCTTGTCGGTGGGGCCCGAGGTCAACAAGATGGGCATCAAGGGCTCCTCCACCTGTGCGGTCTTCTTTGACGGCGTCCACGTCCCCGTGGAGGACGTCCTGGGAGAGGTCGGCCGAGGCCACATCATCGCGTTTAACATCCTCAACATCGGCCGCTGGAAGCTGGCCGCCGGCGCCTTGGGCGGCTGCAAATCGGTGTTGCAAGTGTCGGCCGCGTACGCCCAAGAGCGCCATCAGTTTGGCAAGCCCTTGGCGGCCTTCCCTCTCATCCAGCAAAAGCTCGCGGCCATGGCCACCCGCATCTTCGTACTGGAGAGCATGGTCTATCGCACGGCCGGACAGCTCGATCGGTCCATCCACACGCTGGACCTGGCCAAAGACGTGGGCAAGCAAGCGGCGGCGGCCATCGGCGAGTACGCCGTCGAGGCGTCCATCAACAAGGTGTTCGGCTCGGAAGTGCTGGACTTCGTGGTAGACGAGGGCGTCCAAATCCACGGCGGGTACGGGTACATGAAGGAGTACGCCGTTGAGCGCGCTTACCGCGATGCCCGTATTAATCGCATCTTCGAAGGTACCAACGAGATCAACCGGCTGCTCATCCCGGGCACCTTGCTGCGGCGCACGATGAAAGGCGAGTTGCCGCTCATGGAAGCCCTGCAAGAGCTGCAAAAGGAGCTTAGCTCCTTCACACCGAGCTTTGGCGAAGCCGCAGCGACCAGCGACGACCCGCTGGCAGAGGAGCGACGGCTAGTGGACGGTCTGCGCAAACTCACGTTGATGGTGGCCGGCCTCGGCGTGCAAAAGCACCTGGACAAAATCGAACACGAGCAGGAGCTGCTCGCGGCCGCGGCGGACCTCGGAATCGCCCTCTATGCCTCGGAGAGCGCCTTGCTGCGCACCGAAAAGGCCGGCTGCCCCCAGCTTTTGGTGGACATGACCAAGCTCTTCATCCACGAAGCCATCGATACCGCCGATACCGTCGCCCGGCGCGCCTTGGCAGCCCTCGAGGAAGGCGACACCCTACGGGTGCAACTTGGCGTCGCCCGGCGCCTCACGCGTCGCGAGCCGGTCAATACCATCAACCTAGGCCGGGCCATCGCCGCCAAGGTGCTGGAGGCCAACGGCTATCCCGTGTGACACGCGCCTGCACCGGGTGGCGGCTCCCGCCGTCGCCCGGCACGGGCATGCTGCTGGCCGACACCGGGGGCCTACCTAGCTGGTAGGCCCCCGGTGCGCGAACGGGTGCCCGCAGGCCACAATACCCCTCACTCCACGGCTTCCTTGTGTTCGACTGCGTGGCGATCCTCCGCGTCGTCCCGGGCGTAGGTCTCGGCCGGCTTCACATTGGTGATGTACGCGGCGCGGGCCAACATCTCCGTACCGAGGGGCACTGTGAGAAACAGCCCCACAATAGCCAAGAGCGGCTTCCAAAATACCTGGTCCATGTGGGCGGACAAGTACACCGCGCTCGCGGCCAGGACCGTCGCGACACCGACGGTGCTCGGGACGCCCGCCGCATGTACGCGGCTGAAAAAGTCGCCAAAGCGGGCGACGCCGATCGCCCCGGCCAAGATGAGAAAGGCGCCTGCAAGCATGAGAAAGCTGGTGACAATCTCGCTCACCGAGAGGCTAGTTAGTGTCTCGCTCAATGATGTCACCCTTCACGATGAACTTGGCCACGACGACGCTGAACACAAAGGGCACCAGCGAGATCATCAGCGCCAGGTCAAAATGCACCGTGGTCAAGTCTCGGATCGCCTCCACGGCGATGAGCGCCACCAGGTTCGCGGACAACGTGTCAAACGCGGCCGTCCGGTCCAGTACCGTCGGCCCGCGCACAACCCGGAAGGCGCTGAGCAAAAGCGACAGGCCGATCATCGCCTGGGCGACGACAGCAGCCCATGCCACCATTACTGGGTCACCTCCAGGAGCAACTCTTCAAACCGCTCCTTGGACGCCCGCACCGCCTCGAGTTCGTTGAGATCAAGGCAGTGGATATAGATCTCGGTGCGGTCCGGGCTGATGTCGATCGGCACGGCTCCAGGAGTCAAGCTCAGCAGGTGCGTCAAGGCGGTGATGCTGGCGTCGGTCTTGAGCCGCAGCGGCAAAGCCACCACACCCGGTTGGTGCCGCGGCCTCGGCGCCATGGAGATGCGCACCACGAACCTGGCCGCCATAACCAGCTCCCCCAAGAACACGAAGGCAAATTTGACGAGGGCGGCCACCCGCTTGAGATAGAAGGGCTGCCCGGTACCCTTGGTCAAGGCGTAGAGAATGGCCCCGCCCACGATCGCGCCGGCCGCCTCGTGCCACCACGCCTGCGAACCCCACAAGGCCATCCAGCCCAACGTGAGCAGCATGTGAATCGGTAGCTGGTGCCACACGCCGCGCTCCCCCCTTACAGCCCGTACGAGGCCGGGTCAAACGTGCCCAGCACCGCGCGGATGTAAGCTTGACCGTCCAGCAGCTGCCCCGCCGCCGCGGCTGCGTACTCGAACACGAACTGCGCCCCCAAGCCCATCACTGCGGATAGCGCTACAAGTCCGCCAATGACGGCCATCATGCCACGAAACTCGCGGCTATCCTTGTTGAGACGCCGGTCTCCCAGCACCTCACCCCAAAAGCCGAGGCGGAAGATCTTGATCACCGCGTAGAGCGTCCCGAGACTTACCACCAGCGCGATCGTTCCGCTTAAGAAACGTTCCGCCTCAAGGGCCGCCCGCAGCAGCGCCAGCTTGCCAAAGAAGCCCGACATGGGCGGAACGCCCACAAGGGCCAGTCCCGCCATGAGATACAACACCGCCAGCGGCGCGTGCGTGGTCAAGAGTCCTCCGGTACGCTGCAAGTGGGTGGTGCCGGTCACCCGCTCGGCCGCTCCTGCGCATAAGAAGAGCACCGTCTTAACCACCATCTGGTGCAGCACAAAGACTACAGTGCCCGCGATGGACATGGGGGTCAAAATGGCGATGCCCAAGAGCATGTAGCCGATTTGGCTGACGATGTCGTAGGAAAGTATCCGTTTAAAGTCGACCTGCGCCACGGCGCCCATGATGCCCACCACCATGGTCACCAGCGCCAGTGGAAGCAGCAGTTGCTGGTGGGTGAAGCCCACGTCCGCCACAAACAGGAGCGTGTACGTCCGCAGCAGGGCGTACACCCCCACCTTGGACAACACGCCCGCGAAAAACGCCACGACGGCCGTCGGTGCGGCCGTGTACGTCTCGGGCAACCAGACGTGCAGCGGCACCATGGCGGCCTTAAGCCCAAAAACTACGAGAAACACTACGGCAATGACCGACAGCCATCCGCCGGAGTCCGACATCTGGATGCGCACGGCCAGATCGGCCATGTTCAACGTCCCGTACGTCCGGAACAAGCCCCCGATTCCCAAGAGGAAAAAGCCGGACACGACGTTGTTGATGAGCACGTATTTGAGGGTTTCCCTCAGCTGTGCCCGGCGTCCGCCCAAAGCGGCCAGCACGTAACTGGACATCAGCATGAGCTCAAAGAAAACAAACAGGTTGAAGATGTCGCCCGTCAAAAACGATCCGTTAACGCCCACCAGAAGATACTGGAAAGCCGGATAGTAAAAGTGCTCCTCCTGTGCGCGCTCGAGGCTGTAAAAGGAGAAGAGCACGACCGCCACCGCGGCGGCATACGTCGCGGCCACAAACGCGGCGCTGGTCAAATCGGCCACCAGCACGATGCCAAAAGGAGCAGGCCAGTTGCCCAGGCCTAGCGTCTGGACCCCTTCCGTCCACACCTGGCCGGCGAGCCGTAGGCTCAAGATCAGGCCAAGACCGACGGACAAGAGGCTCAGTGAACGCTGGACCGGCAGCCGGCGGGTGAGGATCAGCAGTGCGCCCGTCGCCAAGGGCAGCACGATTGGTGCCGCGACCAAGTTATTCATGCTCCACCCCCGCCAACGACGACACGTCCGTCGTGCCGTGCTCCTCGTACGTGCGGTAACCCAAGGCCAAGAGCAGTGCAAAAACCCCAAGGCCGATCACGATAGCCGTCAAGATGAGCGCCTGTGGGATCGGATCCATCACCGGCCCCGGCAGGCTCCCATCGTCCAGAAGGATCGGCGGAGCCATGGTCGCGATTCCGCCCGAAATGAACAAGGCGAGATTAATCCCATACCCCAGCAGGACGGAGCCAACGATGACCCGCAACGTTTCCCGCGCCAAGAGCAAATACACGGAGCTGGCCACGACGACCCCGACCGTGATGGCAACGAGCAGTTCCATGGACCGGTCACCTTCCCTCCCGTGCCTGGCGAGCGCCGCTGAGCCACCTGATGTGTTCCTGTTCCAGCGGGATGCCGTCGGACATGGCGGCCACCAGCCAGTGGATGGCGCCAAAGACAGCGAAGGCGACGCCGAGATCAAACAGAGAGGCCGACGCCAATTCCACCTCGCCGACGCCCGGTACATGCCAATGAACAAACGCGTGTGTCAGGAAAGGCTGGCCAGCGACCACCCCCGCCAGGCCCACCGCGGCCATGATGGCGAGTCCGGTGCCGATGAGAAACCGCGGGTGCACCGGCACCATTGCGAGAGCCGCCGTCCGCTCGTACGCTAGCGCCCAGATGACGACGGCTGACGCCGCCATGACGCCGGCCGCGAAACCGCCGCCCGGATGGTTGTGCCCGCGGAAGAACAAGTACAAAGAGAAGACGAGCACCATGTAAAACAGGACACGGGAAACGGCGGGCACGATGACCGGATTGATCATCAGGGGGCTTTTCCGCATGACCACCC
>LZRQ01000118.1 GCA_002159155.1 Firmicutes bacterium ZCTH02-B6 | reverse complement strand
CCCTATCTCGTGAGGCGCGAGGACAGTCGCAAAATTGCGTGGGCCTGCGGATGCGTCTCCGGGACAGGAAGTAGGAAAGCCGTGGAAACCAGCGGCAGCCATGCGGCCACCAGCAGCGCCAACCGGATGTCGACCATGTCCGCCAAGGAGCCCAACGGGATGAGGCAAAGGGACGCCAAGGCCCACACGCCGCCCATCATGAGCCCCGCGCCCATGCCCGGCTGGTCAGGTACCAACTCCTGCGCGTAGATGGGCACCACCGAAAACGCGGCGTAGAAGCACACGCTGGTGAGGACGAGGAAAGCCAGCTGGAGGAAGCCATCCGTCATGAGGAAACCGATGAAGGCCGGCGTGCACAAGACGCTGGACCATACCACCACGGGCTTGCGCCCCAAGCGATCGGAAGCGTAACCGCTCAAGACGGCGCTCGCGCTGCCGACCGCGAGAACGACGGTCAGCATGAGCCCGGCCTGACTCTCGGGAACCCCGCGGGAGACGTAATAAAGGGGCAAAAAGTTGAGCAAGGCCGTCTGGCCGATGGTGCGCACAAACTTGCCCCCCGCCAAGTACGTGAGCGCGCGCATGTTGCCAGCGGCGGCGACTGTTCCCGGCGCACCGGACGAGACGCCGCCGGTCGCCGGCGATCCCATGGAAGCGGTAGGCGACAGTCCGCTGGGGGTGTTTGCCGGCAATCCGCTGGGGGTGTTTGCGGGCAGTCCGCTGGGGGTGTCAGCGGGCGAACCGCCGGCGGTGTGCGCCGGCCGGCGCAGCGACAGCCGGTGCAGGCCGCCAGCCACCAGCAGCCCGGCCACCAGCGCTGCCAGCAACACGAGCCACCGGATGCCCGGCAGCCCCTGCCAAGCAATGACCGCCGCCGTCGCCAGCGGCGCCGACGCCATCCCCACGGTGCCGCCGAGGCCGAAAATGGACATCGCACCCGCGCTGTAGCGGCCCACCACCGCCCGCAACGTCACCGAAGCCAGCGGGTGGAAAAGCGCCGCGCCCAGACCGGCCAGCACGGCAGCCGCAAAGAGGACCACATAGCTCGACGCCAGCCCAAAGAGCGCCATAAACGCCCCGCACCACAAGACGGCCAGGGGCAGCATCCAGGGGCGGCCGGATCGGTCCACGACGACACCCAAGAACGGCTGCAGGATGCCGCTGCTCACGTTTACAGCCGTCGCCAAGGCGGCGGCCAAGGCCACGCTCAGCCCCAGGTCCCGGATGAGCACCGGCAATACCGGCGGCAGCATGTGCGTAAAGAGATCAACGCCCCAGTGGGCCAGGGCGAGCAACCAAAGTTTCAGGGCAGGCACGGCGTCGGCTCCCCTCTTTCGGTTCCCGGCTCATTTTCCCATTGCAGGTTCGCCTGGTGCGCCCAGTCTCCTGCAGGCCGGTTAAAGCCAGGCATGCTCGCCCGGCGGGGCGGAGCCGAAAGCCACGGGTGTGGGCGGCATGCTGCCCCGGGTTCAATTCGGGTCCCCGCCAGCGCCGCGTGAGTCGCGTGAGTTATGTATGCGTGCGGTGGTCGGTTTCCACCCCCCGCTCCCGGGCGACGGCAAAGGTGGGACCACGACCGATCCGGTCAAGGAACTGACGGCACTGCTGCCGCAACGTCTCCACCTGCTTGGGGTCCGCCGGGTGAGTCTTGTAGATGCCCGCCTGGTGCATCAGGTTGAAGACCGCATTCTGTTCTTCGCTCTTGTCGACGGCAAGGTGGGACAACGTCCTGCGCAGCTCATCCGAATCGCATTCCAGGCTGGCCTGGAGGTAACACACTGCGGCATGCTTGAGGGTGTCCAAGCAGTCCCTGAGAATGGCCCGTTCATCCATCTCCATGGCGGTTTCCCCTTTCGCAACGCTCTTCCCTAAGAAGCGACCTCATCCACGACACGAAACGCGCTCAATGAACCCCGGTTTGCCCGGTATCCAGCAGCTGGCTGAGCGCCGTCAGATGCTGCCGGGTGCGGTCGGCCAGCTGGTCGCACAGCTTGCGCACATGCTCTTCGGACGCATGCTCCGCATACGCCCGGAACTTCTCGTACATCGCGGCTTCCATCCAGATGAGCTCGTGCAAGCTTTGCAGCTCAGGCTGGGTGATCTGGGCCACGGGCGGCACCTCCGGATGACTCGCAAAGATATGCGTCGCGGGCGCGTCCGCACCCAAAGACGCGCAAGGCGGTTGCCCCTGACAGCTTGCCTCTCCGCGGCCCGATTCATACTGACCTGCGGCGCAACGGGACATCGCGCGCGTTGTTGGGGTTAGTTGTTGGGGTAAGTTGTCGGGGTTAGTTGTCGGGGTTAGTTGTTGGGGTTAGTTGTAGGGGTTACTTGTCGGGGTTAGGACTCTTGGGGTTGGCCTCTCAGCCAAACGCCAGTGGGGTGGGAAGCGAGCTCCCCGTTTTCTACGACCACGCGGCCGCGAACGGTGGTGTGCACGACCTTGCCCGCAAACGTAGTGCCGATGAACGGGCTGTTGCGGCTCTTGCTGTGCAGGTCGTCCGGGCGCAGGGTCCACTGGGTGTCCAAGTCCACCAGCACCAAGTCGCCATCGCAGCCGGGCCGGATGTCGCCCTTCTTGCCACCTAGCCCAAAGATCTCGGCCGGGCGGCGGCTCGTCCACTCCACCAGCTGCTGCAACGTGAGACCACCGCGCCGGACCTCGGTCAAAAGGGCCGGCAGCATCGTTTCCACGCCGATCATCCCGGCGGGCGCGTCCAGCCAGGACTTGCCGCGTTTCTCCTCATCCAGGTGGGGAGCATGGTCGGTGGCGATGACGTCAAGCGTCCCGTCGTGCAGCCCTTCCCAAAGGCGCTCCAGGTCCCTGCGCTCCCGGACGGGCGGCAAGATCTTGCTCAAGACCCCCAGGCGCTGACAGTCGTCGGCGGTTAAGAAAAGGTAAGGTGGGCACGTCTCAGCGGTGACGGGGGCTCCCCACTCTTTGGCCTCACGGATGAGGTCCACCGCCTCGGCCAGGCTGACGTGGGCGATGTGCACCCGGGTGCCGGTCATCCCCGCCAGCAGGCAGGCGCTCAACGTAGCCGACAGTTCACCAAAGCGGGGCCGCGTGTTTAGAAAACCGAAGTAGTCCGACGCCTCCGCGGCGCGGCGCCGCTGCCAGTACTCGATGACGTCCCGGTCTTCGGCGTGGACGACCAAGGGCAGCCGGGTCCCGGCGACCACGTCAAAGGCTTCCATGAGCCGGCCCCAGCCGGGTGCCCTGATGTCGCCGGTTGTGGGCCCGAGAAAGAGCTTGAAACCGATGGCGCCGGCAGCGGCCATGGCGGGGAGCTCAGCGAGGTTGTCTTCGGTGATGACCGCATACAACCCGTAATCGACGAAGGCACGGCCCGCCGCCCGCTCCGCCTTGTCGGCCAGCACGGCCGCGCTGGCCACCGGGGGCACCGTGTTGGGCATGTCCAGCACCGTCGTGACGCCGCCCAACGCGGCGGCCGCCGTGCCGCTCGCGAAGTCTTCCTTGTGGGTCATGCCGGGATCGCGGAAATGCACATGGACGTCGACAAGCCCAGGCAGCACATACAACCCCGTCGCGTCCAGCACCCGTACCGGCCTGCGGGCGCCGCCCGGTGCGGACTCCCCGATGCTCTCCGGACCCCACTGGAAATCCGCCGGGGCCCCATCCCGGTGGACTACCGCCGCGATGCGGCCGTCGCGGACGAGGACGTCACCAGGAAACGTCTCCCTGGCCGTGACGATGGTGCCGCCTCGGACCCAAAGATCGCTCACGGGCCGTTCCTCCTCAGCCGCGACCGGGTTGCGGCAATTTGGACCGCTTATCTGGGCTAAACCGATCGGGCCTGCTCTTCGACGGCGTTGCTGCTCTGCGCGTGGGCCAAGTGCCGGGAAATCACAGTGGGACTGGCCAAGAGCGCCACTCCCAAGACGACAAAGACCGCGGCCCGGCCCAGCCAGTCCGCGGTCACGCCCGACACCAGCGGTCCGATGAGCCCGCCCATGGTGGTGGCCGACGTCTGCAGGGCAAAAGCCCGGCCGCGGAAATGCTCCGGCACATCCAACGTCACCACCGCCGCGCCCACGGGCCTAAACGCGGCCGCGAAGACGCTGGCCAGGAAGAACAGGGGCACAAATGCCCAGATGTACCCAAGCAGCCCGCACAAGATGTAGCCCGCTCCAGCGCCGACGAAGGCGATGAACGCCACGTGCTGCAGCGGATAACGGTCCAACAGGCCGACCCAGCGGGTGGCGCTCAAGAAAAGGGCGAGGCCCGGCAGCGCCAGGATGAGGCCGCTCAAGAACGGGCTTGCGGCATGCCCCAGCAGAGCCTCCAGGTGCAGCACGAGCACCGGCTGCACGCCCATGCTGGCCGCCTGACCGACCATGCTGATAAACATCGCCACCCACATGCTGGGTATGCTCAAGGCGGTGCGAAAGTCCGCCAGAAGCGTGGTGGGCTCGCCGGGCTCCGGGCGCCGGCGCTCCGTCACCAGGAACAGGGTAAGCAGAGTGGAGATGAAGACGAGCACACTCGAGGCCGTCAATGAACCCCGCACGCCGAAAATGGCCGCCAGGGTGCCCCCGATGACCGGGCCGATGATGGTGCCTGCGGCCGACGCCGTCTGCACCGACGCGACGTAGCGCGCCGCGTACTGGGGCGGCGTGTTGGTGCCGACCAGCGCAATGGACATCGGGATGAACCCGGTCAGCGCCCCGTTGAGGAGCCGCAGCACCGCCACGTGCCACGGGGCCGTTGCAAGGCTGGTGAGGAAGTACAACAGGCTCAGCGCGAAGCCGGCCCGCACCGCCATGGGCTTGCGGCCGTACTTGTCCGCGAGCTTTCCCCACACCGGCACCATCCAGATGGCCGTCACGAAGTGGGCGCTGAGGACGATGCCCGACCACGTGTTGAGGCCCTCGTCCACGCCCATCTCGGCCAAAAACAGCGGCAAGAACGGCATCACCTGCGTCCAGCTGGCCGAGACGAGAAATACGGCTACCCACATCACATACAGGTTTTTTCGATAATAGGGAATCGCCAAGGAAGGTCTTCCTTTTTTCCGCAGGCCCCGGCGTGGCGGCGCGGCGACGCCGCGCGTCTGGCTGCGATGGTCGCCCGGGAAAATGGCGGTCGCTGTGGCGGCTCGTCCCCGGTTTACAAGGTCCATTATAGCACTTGTTCCGGAAGTTGGGTCCAAAGTCAAACTTGCGCTTCTCGGAACCAGTGCCCAACCTCGCCGGGCAAAGACGCCTCGATGGCGTCCACCGTGTGGGGGTCGAGGGCCTGCTTGAGGACCGCGAACACGGCCTGCACCCGCCGGGTCGCGTCATCGCCGGCGTACACCGAAACCAAGTCCAGCCCGCCGAGGCTGTCGTCCATGGCCGCCTCGGTATCCAGCACGTTCATCAGCGGCCCGACAAAGACCTCCCGGTCCACGAGCGGATCGATTGCCCCGCTGCCCCCGTCCAGCAACGCGGCCAGCTCGGCCGGCAACTGCGCCTGCATGGTGAGGATGACGTCCAGCGGCAGCACGTACTTGAGGCTGTGCAAAGTCTCCTGGGTCGCCCGCACGGCGTCCTCCCACGACGGGAGCCCCGCCTGCTGTTGCACCGCCCGGTAAAACTGCTGCGCGTCCCACATGCTCTCCACCGCCTACCCTGCGCCTATACGTAAGCCCGTTTCAGCTGCTCCAGCAGGACCGGGTCGAGCCGCTTGGCCAGGTCCCGCTCGACGGGCGCACCGTCCTGGAGGGCCGACACGTTGGTTTCGTACGGTGGCACGCCCTCCCGGCGGTACAGGATCCCGATGGGGATGCGCTCGCCCCACTCCGTACCCCGCTCCCAGGCGTCGCGTGGGTTTGTCGGATCGTACGTGTCGTCGTTGGCCACGTCGTAAATGCGCTCGGCGTACCAGTTGTAAGTGTTGACCTTGTTAAAGGCGACGCACGGCTGGAGCACGTCCACCAGGGCATAGCCCGGGTGCTGCATGGCGGCCATGATCATCTGCTTGAGGTGTTTGGGTTCGCCGGCAAAGGAGCGCGCGATGAAACCGGCGCCGGCCGCGAGAGCGACGGCCACCGGGTTGACCGGCATTTCAAACACGCCGTCGGGCGACGTCGTCGTGCGGAAACCGGGTTCGCTCGTGGGCGAGTACTGGCCTTTCGTCAGCGCGTAGATCTGGTTGTTTTCCACGATGTGGGTGATGTCCGGGTTGCGGCGGCACGTGTGCAGGAAGTGGTTGCCGCCGATACCGTAGCTGTCGCCGTCGCCGCTCACGGCCAAGACATGCAGCTTGGGGTTGGCCAGCTTCGCTCCCGTGGCCACCGCCAAGGGCCGGCCGTGGATCGTCATAAACCCGTTCGCGTACAAGTACTGGGGCAGCTTGCTCCCGCAGCCGATGCCAGACACGATCAAGACCTCGTGCGGCCAAATCTCCAGCTCCACCAGGGCCGCCTTGATGGCCGAGAGAATCCCAAAGTCGCCGCAGCCCGGGCACCAAGTGGGCTTGTAAGGGCTGGCGTACGTTTTGAGGTCCAGCACGCCGTCCGCGGCGCGATGGCGGGGTCCGTGGTCATGCCCATTGTGTTGCCGCTCACCCCCAGCCGACGGCCGGTGCGGCCTCTCCTCGGCTGGCCGCCGCTGGCCGTCGCTGGAATGGCCGTTGACCCCATCAAACACGTGCGCCCACCTCCATCAGCACCCGGGCGGCGATTTGCTGCGGGCTGAACGGTCGCCCGTCGTACTTGCGCACGCTCCCGTCCACTTCAAACCCGGTCATCATGCGCAGGAAGCGTGCAAACTGAGCCGTGTAATTTTGCTCCACGGCGATGGCCCGGCGCACACCGGCCAGGGCCGCCTCCGCCTTGTCCACCGGGAAGGGCCAGATGTCCGTGAAGTGCAGCACGTTGGCGGTCACACCCTGGCCTGCGAGGAGGGGCAGCGCTTCCCGGGCCGGCCCGACGGTGGAACCCCAACAGATGAGGGTCACGTCCGCGTCCGCGGGGCCGTAAAGATCCGGTCCCCGCATATCGGCCAGCGCCCCCTCCAGTTTGCGCATGCGCTTGTCCATCATGGCGACGCGCAGGTCAATTTCCTCGGTGATGTGGCCGTCTTCCCCGTGCTCGTCGGTGGTGGCGGTAAACACCGCCCGCGGGTGGCCAGGCAGAGCCCGGGGAGAGACCCCGGTTTCCGTCATGGCGTATCGCCGGTAAGAGTCGTCCAGCCGGTCGAGCTCGGACGGGGTGAGCAGCGCGCCCCGGTCGATGCGCACGCCGTCCAAGGTCAAGGCATCCAGGGGGAGGCTCTTGCGGGCTGCGGCCAGGAACTGATCGCTCAGCACGATGACCGGGCACTGGTACTTCTCCGCCAGGTTAAAGGCCCGCCACCCCGCTTCGAAACACTGCTCGTGGGTCCCGGGAGCCAGCACGATGCGAGGCAACTCGCCCTGGGACGCGTGCAGGACAAACAGAAGGTCGCCCTGTTCGGTGCGGGTGGGCAGGCCGGTGGAGGGGCCGCCCCGCTGCACGTTGACGATGACGACCGGCACCTCGCACATGCCGGCCATGCCCAAGGCTTCGGTCATGAGGGAGAAACCGCCGCCGGAGGTGGGCACCATCGCCCTCGCCCCCACAAACCCCGCCCCGATGGCCATGCAGACGGCCGCGATTTCGTCCTCCGCGTGCTTGGTGACGACGCCCAACTCCCGCTCGCGAGCGGCGAACCATTCGAGGATGGGCGTCGCGGGCGTCATGGGGTAAGCGGAGACGAACGTGCAGCCGCCGACGACGGCGCCCAGGCAAAAGGCCTCGTTGCCCGTGAGAACCATGAGCTCGCGGCCGGCCATGTGCCCACGGCCGGGGCGGAGCTCGTGCGCGAGGCGGCCCTCGTAATGTTCCATCGCCCACCCGTACGCCGCCCGGGCGACCGCTTCGTTGGCTTCGACGACCTTCTTGCCCTTGTGGCCGTAGGTGTCGTGCAAGAGGCTGACCAGGGGCTCCAGCGGAAAGCCCAGGACGCCACAGGCCGCCGCGACGGCGCCCGTGTTGATCATGACCTTCGCACCGTGCTCTTCGGCGATCTTGGTCAGCGGCGCCGGGATAGGCATGAAACCTTCGGTGGCAAGCGGCCCGCCGTCCACCCGCAAGCCGTCGTCGTAAATGATGGCCGCGCCCTGGGCTAGGTTGGGCTTATGCACATCGAGGGTTTCCCGGGTGTAGGCCAAGAGCAGATGAACCGGGTCACTGTGGGACAGGCTCGGCCGGCGGGTGATGCGAATCTGGAAAAAGTTGTGCCCGCCCCGGATCCGGGAGCGATAGTCGGGCACGGCAAAGACGTGCCAGCCGCCCCTGGCCAGCGCCTGGGTGAGCAGTGCCCCGCTGGACTCCACCCCTTGCCCGGCGTCACCGCCGATGGTGATCGACAGGCTAAGATCGTCGTGCATCCCCTCTGCGGCCATCTTGCCCCACCCCCTTACGGAGTGTGTCCGGACAACGGGCGCCCCAAACGGCGACGATGGGACCTCGCAGGGATCGCCGGCCCAAGGCCGAACATGGCCTCGGAAGAACCCCCGGCGGTCGCTGGAGGGGGTTGCTTGCTGGAGTTGTCCCAGGGCGAAAGGGGTGTCTCCGCTTGTCTCACGCGAGGGGGCTGCACGCCGATCTCTTGCTCATCAACGGCCGCATCTGGCCGGGCGGCTCGGCCCGGCATATGGAGGAGGCGCTGGCCGTTTCCGGCGGCCGGGTGCTGGCCGTTGGCCCTACGGCGGACCTGATGGCCCTTGCGGGACCCCGTACCCGCGTCATCGACCTGCGGGGGCGCACGGCCATCCCTGGTTTCAACGATGCTCACGCCCATCCCATCACCTTGGGGCTGCACGGCACCCGTATCGATGTGAGCCCTAGGGTTGTCCGCTCCATCCGTGATATCCAAGAGAAAATCCGCGCCGCTGCGGCGCTCCGACCGCCGGGGACGTGGATCTTGGCGGCCGGATACGACGACGCGCATTTGACGGAAGGGCGCCACCCGACCCGGGACGACCTGGACGTGGCAGCCCCCCACCACCCGGTGTTTGTCATCCGCACGGACCTGCACATGGGTGTGGCCAATTCCCGGGCGCTGGAGGCCTGCGGCATCACGGAGGCTGAGCCCGACCCGTCCGGGGGCAGTTTCCAGCGGGACGGCGGACGCCTGACGGGGCTGGTGGTGGACAACGCCATGCAACGGGTGCTGTCGCACGTACCGCCGCCCGGCCTGGACGACCTCGTCGCCGCCATCGCGTGGGCGGCGCGCGAGTACAGCCGTTGGGGCGTGACCAGCGTCACCGACGCCGGCGTCGGGCTCGTCGGCGGTGCGGACGACCTTGCGGCCTACCAAGCGGCCCGGCGGCAGGGGCGGCTGACGGTGCGTTTTACCTTGAGCCTTTTGGGCGACGAAGCCCTGGGCGGCGTCCCCATCGCCCCGGCGGCGCTGGAGGCGGGCCTGGCCACCGGCTTTGGCGACGACGTCCTGCGCCTGGGCCCGGTGAAGTTTTTCGCCGACGGCAGCGCCAGCGGGCGCAGTGCGGCCTTCAGCCGGCCGTATCTGGACGGCACCTCCTACGGCATCTTGACCCACACTCTGGATGACCTCACCGAGCAGGTGCGCCGTTACCACCGGCGCGGCTGGCAGGTGGCCATCCACGCCATCGGCGACGCGGCCATCGAGCAAGTGCTGGACGCGTACGAAACGGTGCTCAAGGAGCACCCCCGTGAGGACGCTCGCCACCGTATCGAGCACTGCGGCTACGTGCAGCCGGCGCAGCTTGATCGCATGGCCCGCCTGGGCGTGGTGCCGGTGCCGCAGCCGGTGTTCATGTACATTTTCGGCGACGGCTACCTGCGCCACCTGGACCAAGAGCGGGTGAGCCAGGCGTACCCGATGCGCACGTTCCTTGAGCGGGGGCTCAACCCGTCGGCCAGCTCCGACGCCCCCGTCTGTCCGGTGAACCCGCTGCTGGGCGTCTACGCCATGCTCACCCGCAAGACGACCAGCGGACGGGTACATGGGCCGGACCAGTGCGTCGACATCTACCAAGCCCTGGCCGCTTACACCACCGCCAGCGCGCACACGACCTTCGACGAAACCCATAAGGGGCTGCTGGCGCCAGGTTTCCTGGCGGACGTGGCGGTGCTGTCGCGAGACGTGTTCAGCATCGGCCCGGAGGAGCTGCTGGCCACCGAGATCGACCTCACCCTCTGCGGCGGGCGAATCGTGCATGATCGCCTCGGGGAAACCCCGTGACGGGCAGGTATTCCGCGGACCACCGCGTAACTGTTGGACATCGTTTCGTGCAAGCGAGGTCACACCATGAAGCAAGCGTATTTGGAAGCCATCCGCACCCTCACCTTCCGGGAGCTCGCCACCCCTGAGCCGGGCCCCGGCCAATTGCTGGTGCGGGTTCACGCCGCGCTCACCTGCGGCACCGATCTCAAGACGTACCGCCGTGGGCACGCGAAGCTGCCGGTCCCGGGGCCGTTGGGACATGAGGCGTCGGGCACCGTCGTCGCGGCCGGCGAGGGCATCGAACGGTTCCAGCCGGGCGACGCGGTGATGTGGGTGCCGACGGCGCCCTGCGGGGAGTGCCCGGCGTGCGCCAAGGGGCTCTACAACCACTGCCTGCACTTGTTTGACGGCATCGCGCTGGGCGCGTACGCCGACTACGTGCTCCTGCCGGCCAAGGTCGTGCGCCGCCACGTTTTCCCGAAACCGGAGCACCTCTCCTTTGCCGAGGCGGCCCTGCTGGAGCCGCTTGCGTGCATCGTGCGGGGGTGGCGGCGGTTGGGCGACGTAGACAGCGTGGTCATCATCGGCGTGGGCGCGATCGGGCTGTTGCACGTGGCCGTGGCCAAGGCCTTAGGCTGCCCGTCGGTGACGGTCATCGGCGG
>LZRQ01000117.1 GCA_002159155.1 Firmicutes bacterium ZCTH02-B6 | reverse complement strand
GTGCCGGGTTTCTGTACCCGCTCCGGGCAAGCACAACGTGCACAACGCCTTGGCCGCCGCGACGGCGGCCCTGGCCGTCGGGATGACCCTGGAGGAGATCAGCCGCGGGCTGCTGGCGTTTGGGGAACACGCGTCCGGCATGCGCCTGGAACTGCGTACACGGCCCGACGGGGTGCAAGTCATCAACGACGCGTACAATGCGAGCCCCGCGTCGATGGCCGCAGCCTTGGAGTTGCTGGGAGAACTCAAAGGCACCCGGCGCGTGGCGATTTTGGGGGACATGCTGGAGCTAGGTCCCGTAAGCGAAGCGGCCCACCGGGAGGTTGGGCAAGCGGCTGCGGCCGTGGGCGTGGACTGGTTTGTTGCGGTAGGCCGGTGGGCCGAGACGATGGCGGCCGCGGCGGTGGAAGCAGGCTTGCCGCCCGACCGGGTGATGGTGCTGCCCGATGCGCAGGAGGCCGCGTCGTGGGCGCGGCGGTTCGTGCGTCCCGGCGACGTGGTGCTCGTCAAAGCGTCCCGGAGGCTGCGCCTTGAACGGGTGGTTGCGGAGTTGCTGGCGGGCGAAGGCGGTGAGACATCGTGACCGTAATCATCTATCCGGCCGCGTTCGCCTTCGCGGTGGCGGTTGTTCTGGGCCCAGCGACCATCGGCTGGTTGCAGCGCCTGCGCGTCGGCCAGTACGTGCGGCAGGACGGTCCCAAGACGCACTTGAAAAAGGCGGGGACCCCGACTATGGGCGGGCTGTTGATCATCGCGGGGGTGGTGGCTTCCACTTCGGCCTTTGCACCCGATCCCGGCGCGCTGTGGCCGCTGCTCCTGGCACTGGTGGGTTACGGGGCTGTCGGCTTTATGGACGATTTGTCCAAGCTCCTCGCCAAGCGCTCGTTGGGGCTTAAAGCCCGGCAGAAGCTGGTGCTCCAGTTTGGGCTGGCCATTGTCATCGCCTTCGCTGCGTTGGAGCACGTGGGTCCATACCTGCGCGTCCCGTTCGTAGAAGGTGTTTGGACGCTTCCCGCGTGGCTCTACCTGCTGTTGGCCGTCGGGACGCTGGTAGGCACCGCCAACGCCGTCAACATCACCGACGGCCTGGACGGACTGGCGGCGGGGGCGACGGCCGTGGCGGCCATGACGATGGGAGTCGTGGCGTACGTGTTGGGCTACCCCGATGTGGCCGTTTTTGCGGCCGCCGTTGGGGGCGCGTGCCTCGGCTTTGCATGGTTTAACGCCCACCCGGCGCAGGTGATCATGGGCGATACAGGTGCCCTCGCGTTGGGTGGCGCTTTGGCCGCGATCGCGCTGTTTACCGGGACGCCGCTGTTTTTGGTCATCGTGGGGGGGCTATTTGTAGTTGAAACGCTGTCGGTCATCATCCAAGTAGCGTATTTCCGCCTGACCGGCGGTAGGCGCATCTTTCGTATGAGCCCGCTCCACCACCACTTTGAGGTCAGCGGCTGGGCGGAGCCCCAGGTCGTGACCCGGTTTTGGTTGCTGTGCTTGGCGTTTGCTGCGGCGGGCCTGTTGAGTCTGCGCTGACGTATCGGGGCAGGGCGGGATAAATAAGATGGGGACGCGACGCGTTTCGGAGGTGGAGCGGTGCAGTCGGCACCGGGTCGACCCGATCTCCTCATATTCGCGCCGGTCGTGGCGCTCTTGGCCATCGGCTTGCTCATGGTGACCAGCGCGGGGAGCGTGACTGGGCTCATCCAGTACGGCGACCCGTATTTCCATGTCAAGCGCCAGGCTGTCGTGGCGGTACCGGGCCTGGTGGCCATGGTGCTGTTGATGCGCACCGACTACCGGTTTTTCCGGCTGCTCACGCTGCCGCTGCTGGCGGCCGGGTTTGTAGGACTTGTGGCCGTACTGTTTGTCGGGGCCGAGATCGGCGGCGCGCGCCGGTGGATTAACCTCGGCGCCTTTAACATCCAACCATCCGAGATCATGAAGTTCGCTCTTGTAAACTACTTGGCCGCTTTCGCCGCCGTGCGCAAAGGGGAGATTGGCGACTTTTTCCGGGGGTTTTTGCCCCCGCTTTTGGTGGTGGGTGCTGCGTTTGCACTGGTCCTCTTGGAGCCAGACTTTGGGACCGGCGTCGCGATGATGGTCACCGCCTTTATCGTACTGTTCGCTGCGGGTGCCCGGGTTGGACACTTGCTGGCTGTGGGGCTGCTCAGCCTGCCGGGCCTGGGGCTCCTCATTTACCTGGAACCTTACCGCATGCGGCGCCTGTTGGCGTTTATCGACCCTTGGGCGGACCGAATGGACGCCGGGTGGAATGTCGTTCAGTCGCTCTTGGCGATCGGATCCGGCGGGCTGTTGGGACTTGGGCTCGGCGAGGGGAGGCAGAAGTACCTTTACGTGCCGGAACAGCACACGGACTTCATCTTCGCGATCCTCGGCGAGGAACTGGGGTTCGTGGGCGCGGCCACGGTAGTGCTCTTATTCGTGCTGTTGGCGTGGCGGGGATATCGTGCGGCGTTGCGGGCGCCCGACGTGTACGGTTGCATCCTCGCGGTCGGGATCACGACGATGATCGTGTTCCAGGCACTGCTGAACATCGGCGTCGTGACCGGCTCGCTGCCGGCCACCGGGATTACGCTGCCGTTTATCAGCTACGGTGGCTCGTCCCTCCTCGTGACGCTGGCGTCGGTGGGTATCCTCTTGAATATTTCCAGCCATGGAACAAGAGCGTAGCTTGCGCGTCTTAATAGCGGCCGGAGGAACCGGCGGCCATATCTACCCCGGCATCACCATCGCCCAGACGATACGGGCGCGCCATCCGGACGCGTCCATCTTGTTTGTGGGCACCAATCGGGGTCTCGAGGCTGACATCGTGCCGCGGGCGGGGTTCCCGTTTGCGGGCATCCCCGCCCGCTACCTGAGGCGGCGTTTGTCCCTGGACGTGCTGCGCACCGGGTGGACCGCGGTGCGAGGCGTGGTGGAAGCCGTCCGCATCGTACGGCGGTTTCGCCCTCACGTGGCAGTGGGGACGGGCGGCTATGTGTCAGGACCGGCGATGGCCGCAGCGCTTCTCTTGCGGGTGCCGGTCGTGCTGCAGGAGCAAAACGCTTACCCAGGCCTCACCAACCGAATGCTGGGCGGACTTGCCGCGTATGTCGCCCTGGGGCACCCGGAGGCAAAAGGTCACCTCACCGGCCGGGCGCGGGTGGTCGTAACCGGGAACCCCATTCGGGACGACGTCTTGACAAGCACCCGCACCGCTGGTTTGGCGGCCTTCGGACTCGAGCCGGGACATAAAACCCTTCTTGTCTTTGGCGGCAGCCAAGGAGGCCGCTCCATCAACCAGGCGGTGCTCGAAGCTGCACCGCGGCTCTTGCAGCTCGGCATCCAGATCCTGCATCAGACGGGCAAGGCCGGTTATGCGTCGGTGGTCGCCGAGGCGGAGCGGCGCATGGCAGAGGCGTGCCCAGGCACCGCGGTTGTCCGCCGCAACGATGAGCATGTGATTCTTGGGCGCTGGCACGTCCTGCCCTACATCCATGACATGCCCGCAGCCTACGCGGTGGCCGACCTGGTCGTTAGCCGTGCCGGAGCCATCACGTTGGCCGAGATCACGGCTCGCGGCCTTCCGGCGATCCTCATCCCGTATCCCTATGCGGCAGAGGGGCACCAGGACGCCAACGCCCGGGCAATGGCTGACGCAGGGGCAGCGGTGGTCGTGCCGGACAAGGACCTTAACGGGGACGTGCTGGTGGAACAGGTAAGGGCCTTGTTGCAAAACCCGGGACGCCTAGTGCAGATGGGGTCAGCCAGCCGCGCACTGGCGCGACCCGACGCGGCGGAGCGCATCGCCGATCTGATCGAAAAGGCGGCCCGCAGGTGAAGGTGGCCCTGCAGGGGAGCGCGCCCCAGCCGACGGGGTAAGCCGCAGTGGGTGGCGGGCGGCCGACTTGGACAGGCCGGGCTGTCCGTGGGCATGAACAGGGGTTTTCGGGCATGCATAGAATGGAGTACTCGCCTGCGCCCGCCCCGTCATCCAGCCGGCCGCGCAGAAAGGGGACGCAGCATGTCGCAGCAGAAAGTCCACTTCATCGGTATCGGCGGAGCAGGCATGAGCGGCCTCGCGCAAATCCTCTTATCCCGGGGCGTCGCAGTGTCGGGCTCGGATCTGGCGGAGTCCGCCGTCACCCATCGCTTACGCGCCCTGGGGGCCCGCATCTACATCGGTCATCGCGCGGCCCACGTGGAGCAAGAAAGTCCCGACCAGGTAATTGTGTCCAGCGCAGTACCCCCGGTCAATCCCGAGGTGGTTGCCGCCCGCGAGCGAGGCATTCCCATCGTCTCCCGGGGCGAACTGCTGGCGCAACTGGTCAACAGCCGCTTCGGCATCGCAGTGGCCGGCACCCACGGCAAGACCACGACGACAGCCATGATCGCCTTGGTGCTGGAACGGGCAGGGCTGGATCCTACCGTCGCCGTCGGTGGCGAGCTCAAGGAGCTGGGCGGCAACGCCAAGCTCGGGCAAGGCCCGTACTTTGTTGCCGAGGCCGATGAGAGCGACCGCTCGTTCCTCCACCTGCGTCCCCGCATTGCCGTGGTGACCAATATCGAAGCCGATCACCTCGAAAACTACGGCTCCACCGAAGGGATCGTGCAGGCATTCAGGGCGTTTGTCGGGCAAGTGCCGGAAGATGGACTCGTGGTGCTGGGTGCGGACGATCCAAACGCGGCCAGCTTGCCGCCGTTGCCGTGCCGGTGGGTCAGCTACGGCCTCAAAGGTCCTGCAGACTACACGGCCGTCGACGTGCGCCTTGCGGGCCTGGGTAGCCGCGCGCTCGTGCTCGAACGCGGACACGTCTTGGGCGAGTTGGAACTCGGCGTTCCCGGTGTGCATAACATAGCTAATGCGCTTGCGGCCATTGCCGTCGGACGGCACCTAGGGCTGGCTTTTTCCGTCGTCGCGGACGCGCTGGCCGGTTTCCGGGGAGCAAAGCGGCGGTTTGAGCTGCTGGGTGAGGCCCGAGACATACTGGTCGTGGACGACTACGCCCACCATCCGACGGAAGTGCGCGCCACCCTGGCCGCGGCGCGACAGCTGGGCCGGCGCGTGGTGGCGGTGTTCCAGCCGCACCGTTACACCCGGACCCAGTTTCTCGGGCAAGAGCTGGCGGAAAGCTTCGGAGACGCCGACCGCGTCGTTTTGACGGATATATACGCCGCGCAGGAACGGCCCATACCCGGGGTCACCATCGACCGGGTGTATCAGGCGGCCCGAGCGGCCGCCGGCGAGAAGGTTAGCCTCGTGCGGGACAAGGAAGCGATCCCAGGATTCCTGCTGGGCATCACCCGGCCCGGCGATCTGGTCATCACCTTGGGCGCCGGGGATGTCCGCCGGGTGGGGGAGCAGTTCCTGACGCTCCTCCAGGCCGATCCGGCCATGGTCGCCCATTTGACGCCGCCGTCCCGGGAGCCGGGCGGCTCCGGCCAGTGAGGGGGCGGGCCAAGTGTTGGAGCTGGGCCGTGCCCTGGCTGAGCGCATCCGGGGCGAGGTCAGGTTTTCTGAACCGCTGCACCGCTACACCAGCTTTCGCATCGGCGGCCCGGCCGATATTTTTGTGTCGCCGGCGTCCGTTGACGATGTGGCCGTTGTCCAGCAGTTGGCTGCGGCCCATGGGGTGCCGCTCGTGGTCATCGGCGGCGGCAGCAACCTGCTCGTGGCGGACGCAGGCGTCCGGGGAATCGTCCTACGCATCGGCCGCGGCTTGAGCCGGATCGATTGGGACGGTTCCCGGGTCACCGCTGAGGCCGGGGCGCCGTTGCCCCTCCTGGCAAAAGAGGCTGCACGGCGGGGATTGACGGGACTTGAGTTCGCCGGCGGCATCCCCGGCACGGTGGGAGGCGCCCTCGTGATGAACGCAGGGGCCCACGATGGGTGCATGGCTCAGGTGGTGCGGCGGGTGTGGATCGTGGAGGCGGGCACGACGGTGGAGTTGGACGCGGGGGAGCTCGAGTTTGGTTACCGCACTAGCCGCCTGCAGCGGGAGAAGGGTTGGGTCGCGGTGCGGACCGAGCTGGAGCTCGCTCCAGGCGACCGTGAGGAAATTCACGCCAAGATGCTGGCCTATCTCCAGAAACGGCGCCGCACCCAGCCGCTAGGGACCAAGAATGCCGGCAGCATCTTCAAGAACCCGCCCGGGGATTTCGCAGGCCGGCTTCTAGAACAGGCGGGTTGCAAAGGGATGGCGGAAGGGGACGCGTATGTTTCGCCGGTGCACGCCAACTTCATCATCAACCGCGGCCGCGCCACGGCCGCAGACGTCTTGCGGCTCATCGAGCGCATGCGTTGCCGAGTGAGAGAGCGGTTTGGCGTCGAGCTTGACCTGGAAGTGGGATTAGTGGGCTTCGCGTAAAGCGAGGTGGCGCTGTTGGCAGGCATACGGATTCGGGGCGGGCGGCCGCTTACCGGTAGCGTGCCGGTGTCCAGCGCGAAAAATGCTGTCTTGAAAATGATGGCCGCCGCTTTGATGACCAGCGGGCGCTGCGTTATCCGCCGAGCGCCCGCGATCCGCGATGTGGAGACGATGGCGGAACTCGTCCGCTCCCTGGGGGCCAACGTTTCCCGGAACGCCGACGGAAGCCTGGTGATGGAAGCCGGCATCGTCACCTGCCTAGAAGCGCCAGAACATTTAGTGCGCCGGATGCGGGCGTCGGTGCTCGTCATGGGACCGTTGTTGGCGCGTTTTGGCCGCGTGAGGGTGCCTTTGCCCGGCGGGTGCGCGATCGGGCCGCGGCCTATCGAACTACACCTGCGCGGCCTGCGGCAGATGGGCGCGCGCATCACGGAGGAACGGGGCTTTGTAGAGGCCCGGGCCGGTCGGTTGCTGGGGACGGAAATCCATTTGGACTACCCCAGCGTCGGCGCCACGGAAAACCTAATGATGGCGGCATGCCTGGCCAAGGGGACGACCGTGATCCGCAACGCGGCCCGGGAACCGGAGATCGTCGACTTGCAGCTCTTTCTCAATAAGATGGGCGCCCGGGTCCGGGGTGCCGGCGGTGACGCCGTGTACATCGAAGGAGTCGATGGGTTGTCCGGTGCTGACCACGAACCGATCCCGGATCGCATCGAAGCCGGTACCTACATGGTTGCCGCGGCCATCACGCGGGGGGACGTGGTGCTGCGACCGGTGATCCCGCGCCATGTGGAGGCGGTTACGGCCAAGCTGCGAGAAACCGGTGCTATCGTCGAGGAGGTAGGGCCCGACACTCTGCGGGTACGGGGCGTAGACCGTCCCCGGCCGCTCTACGTACGCACGCAGCCATATCCCGGGTTCCCCACGGACATGCAACCGCAGTTTATGGCTCTCATGGCCATCGCCGCGGGCGCGAGTATCATCAGTGAAACCGTGTACACCAGCCGTATGAAGCACGCCGACGAACTGCGGCGCATGGGAGCCGACATCGTGGTAGACGGCCAAGTGGCCATCATACGGGGCGTACGCCGGTTGACCGGCGCGTGCGTAGAGGCATCGGACTTGCGCGCGGGTGCGGCCCTAATCCTCGCTGGATTGGCGGCCGACGGGGAAACGGTGGTGGAGGGCATCCACCACGTCGATAGGGGGTACGAGACCATCGAGGATAAATTGCGGGCTTTGGGTGCGGACGTCTGGCGGGTGGCGGAGGATGTGCCTGCGGCCGGCGGCGTGCCGCTTGTCCGCAGATAGGTTATTGCCCTGTTTCGCCCCGCGTACCAGCCTTCCGCCCGCCGCCACCTGGGCGATGGTTGCGCTATTGCTCCTGGGACAAACTGGATGATATACTGAACCCGCGACAGCACTGGCACACGGAAGGACCGGTGCCCATGTCCGAGCACCCCGACCGGTTTCGCGTGGGGGCGGCCTTACTGGCTTTCTTGGGCGTCGTGGGTCTGTACGCGTTCCTACAATCACCTTATTTCGCCATTACCGAAATCAAGGTAGAAGGCGCCGCCACCCTCGAGCCGGAATCCCTGATCGATCGCGCCCAAGTCCGCGTCGGCGACAACGTACTTTACCTAGACCTCCATGCGGTGGCCGGCCGTCTTGTCAGCCACCCGCGCATCCAACATGCGAGTGTGGTGCGTCGACTGCCCGGCACCTTGATCCTAACGGTTACGGAGTACGAGCCGGTAGCTGTGGTGGAGCTGGAGGACGAGCAGCTAGGCATTGCGGCGGACGGGACCATCGTTCCTCTCACCGCCGGCGAGGAGGAACGACTGCCCCTGATGGGCGACGTCCCGGAGGACAAGCTGCCGCTGGCCTTACGCACGTCGGCGCTGTTGCCGGTCACGACACGGGGGGAGATGTCGGAGCTTGGGTTTGACGATGAAGCTGGCTTGTGGCTCGTAACCCGATCGGGCACGCGGATTCTGATCGGCGACGAGGCGGAACTGGAACGCAAGGTCGCCATTGCGCTTGAGCTCCTGGCAGCAGGACGGTGGCGCCTCATCGATGTTCGCTATCCCCGGTCGCCGGTGGTCCGATCGCAATAGTCGGAAAAACTCCGGGAAGCCCGTCTTAGGTTGCAAGGAGTCCCAGCGGCGCTGTGGAATACAGCACGAAAGCGGTCCAGGTGGGAGGGAGCTCACCGTGGCCAGGCGACGGATCGTGGGCGGCCTGGATGTGGGCACGACCAAAGTTTGCACATGCATAGGCGAAGTCACGGACGACGGCAGCGTCCACATCATCGGGGTGGGCGTGAGCCCGTCGCAAGGTTTGCGACGAGGAGTCGTCGTGGATCTTGATGCCGCTGCCCGCGCCATCCACGAATCCGTCGCCGCGGCCGAGCAGATGGCCGGCACACCGGTGGAGAGCGTTTATGTGGGCGTGTCTGGGCCCCACATCACCTCCCTCAACTCCTCGGGCGTTATCGCGGTCGTCGGGGCGAAAGGGGAAATCGGGCCCGAGGACACGCAAAGGGTGCTGCAGGCAGCCCGGGCCGTCAAACTGTCCCAGGATCGAGAGATCTTACACGTCCTGCCCCGTGAGTTCATCGTCGACGGGTACAAAGGAATACGCGAGCCAGTCGGGATGACCGGCGTGCGCCTGGAAGCCGTGGTCCACATTGTGACCGGGGCTGCTTCCCATACGCAGAACCTGGTCAAAGCCGTCCAGCGGGCCGGGGTCGGCGTGTCCGAGTTGGTGCTGCCGTCCCTGGCCGCGGCGGAGGCGGTGCTGGAGCCCGCCGATAAGGAGATGGGCGTCGCCCTGGTGGACATCGGCGGCGGCACAACGGATGTGGCCGTGTTCACCGAAGGGCGGGTGGCCCACACGGCTGTGCTGCCCGTGTCCGCTCACCATGTGACCAACGACATCGCGGTGGGCTGGCAGATCCCCCTGGCCCAAGCGGAAGAAATCAAGGTGCAGTACGGCTGTGCCCTGCGGGAGGTGGCCGCGGTCCGGCAGGCACCCGCGCCTCGCCTGTCCGCCAACCGGCTGAGCTTGGCCGATATCGTCGTTCCCCGTATCGAGGAGCTCCTACAGCTGGTGCAGTCGGAGATTCACCGGGCCACCGGCGGCGAGGTTTTGCCTGGGGGCGTGGTCCTCACAGGCGGTGGCGCGCTGATGGAAGGCATGCTCCAAGCCGCCCAGCAGTATCTGGGCGTTCCGGTGCGCTTGGGCGTGCCGCTGGCCAGCGGCGGACTGGCGGACGTGGTCAACAGCCCCTTGTACAGTACGGCCGTCGGGTTGATGCAGTACGGCTGCCAGCAGGTGGAGGTGCCCGTACCAAGCGCCAACGGCGCCGCATGGGGCCGTCTGGTGGAACGGGTAAAACAGTGGTTGAGCGAGCTTTTGTGATGGAGCGGGTCCGGAGACAGTAAGGAGGCTGGGGCGATGTTTGAGCTCGAAGAGATCCAAGGCCAGTTTGCCCGCATTAAGGTGATCGGGGTCGGCGGCGGCGGTCAAAACGCCGTCAATCGCATGATCGAGGCTGGCCTGCAAGGTGTCGAGTTTGCAGCCCTTAACACCGACGCGCAAGCCCTCATGATGTCCAACGCCCCCACCAAGCTTCAGATCGGTACAAAGCTCACACGGGGCTTGGGCGCCGGTTCCAATCCCGAGATTGGGACGAAGGCGGCGGAGGAGAGCCGGGAGGAAATCCGGCAGCTCTTGGAAGGGGCCGACATGGTCTTCATTACCGCGGGTATGGGCGGCGGCACCGGGACCGGCGGCACCCCCGTCGTGGCGGAGGTTGCCCGGGAAGTGAGCGCCCTCACCGTCGGCGTCGTCACCAAGCCCTTTTCTTTTGAAGGCCGCCGGCGACAGCAGCAGGCCGAGCAAGGCATCGAGGCCTTGCGGGATAAGGTGGATACGCTGATCGTCATCCCCAACGATCGCTTGCTGCAGGTGGCGGAGAAGAAGACGTCCATCATCGAGGCGTTCCGGCTCGCCGACGACGTCCTGCGCCAGGGAGTGCAGGGCATCTCGGACCTCATCACCGTACCCGGCCTCATCAACCTGGATTTTGCCGACGTACGCACGATCATGGCCAATGCCGGGTCCGCTCTGATGGGTATCGGCGTTGCCAGCGGGGAGGAGCGGGCCATCAAGGCGGCCAAGATGGCCATCTCGAGCCCACTCCTCGAGGCGTCCATCGAGGGCGCTCGCGGCATCTTGCTCAACATCACCGGCAGCTCCAACTTGGGCTTGTTTGAGGTCAACGACGCAGCGGAGATCATCGCCGAAGCAGCAGACCCGGAGGCCAACATCATTTTTGGTGCGGTCATCGACGAATCGCTGCGGGACGAGGTGCGGGTCACGGTCATCGCGACCGGCTTCGACGGCGGCCGCGGCAACGGGCGGCGCAAGAGCTTCACGGACCTTGAGCTCAGGCCGTTTGCGACCGACGACTTGGACATCCCGGCGTTTCTGCGGCGGCGGTCGTCCTAGGGGAAGTCCTCCGCGCTGCTTCCCCTAGGGCGACCTG
>LZRQ01000116.1 GCA_002159155.1 Firmicutes bacterium ZCTH02-B6 | reverse complement strand
CCGTGGCGTGCGTGCTGCGGCATCCCGCGCTGGCACTGGGCAGCCGAGCGCGGTTGGCCAAGCTCATGTGGGCCGCATGGCGAAACAGGCACCGGTTTGACTGGTACCGGCCGGAGCTCGTGGCGCCCATCGACACCGAGAGCCTGCGGACTTGGGGAGACCGGGTTGTGGGCCAAGACGCCGTGGATTGGCTCCTGTCCCCGCCCACCGCAGCCTTTTTCTTCGGGGACGCCCACGAGACGCCTTGGTGGTATGCCGCGGCGCTGGCGTGGGCGGCAGCCACTGGGCGGTCGCGTGTGCAGGTGCCGCAAGGAGGCATGGGCGCCGTCCCCCAGGCGCTCGCCCGTTACCTGGACGTGCGACTGGGGACGACGGTCCAGCGCGTCGATGTTGAGCCGGACGGTGTCGTGTTGCTACGCACGGAAACAGGTGCAGGCCGGGCAACCCTCGAAGCGGAGCGGGTTATCCTGGCGACTCCGGCACCGGTGACCCTGTCCTTGCTTCCGGACCCCGAAGGCATCTTGGGCATCGAGGAAGCAGCCTTTCTACGCTCCACCCGTTATACGTGCAACCTGACTACGGCCGTCGCCTACGACCGCCAGCTCGAATCCAGGGCGTACGGTGTCCACGTGCCGCTGGCATCGGCCTGTGCCCTGGCCGCCATCGGCTGGGAACACGTAAAGGACCCGGGGCGGGTGCCGCCGGGCAATGGGCTAGGTGTGCTCATGCCCACCCACCGGTTCTCTGTGCAGCGTTGGGACGCACCTGATCAGGAAATTTGCGCGGCGTTGTCCGCCGAGGTACAGAGGTTTTATCCGGGCGGTCGCGCCAAGCCGCTCTTTTCCCGCGTCCGCCGGTGGCCCCACGCCATGCCCGTGCTGTATCCCGGCTGGAGCCGGGCACACGCCAGGGCGCTGGCGGCGGACAAAGCCGCAGGGAGACGGGTATTCACCTGTGGGGACTACTGGCTGGGCCCGACGACGGAGCAGGCCCTCGTCTCGGGTCTCCGGGCCGCCCTTGCCGTGCTGCGCAGCCTCGGACGGGCGGGCACCTTGACCGATGAGCTGGCGCTGGTGTCGTGATGGCCCACCCGTGCCGGCGGCTGGTGGCCGGCCTGTCCTTACTCGACCGGCGGCAAGCCCATCAGCGCCCGCAACGTCGCGAACTGGCCGGCATGGTAACTGTCGTGGCATGCAATGCCTGCCTCCAGCAGAAACCGGGCATGCAACCCCTGTTTGTCCGGTGCCAGCAAATCCTCGGGCTCGCGCCCCGCGAACCACGCAACGAGATCCTGCTGGACGCGCCGGAGCCGCTCCAGTTCCGCGTGCCAGGCTTGTTCTCCGGTTTCGGACGGGAGCGTCCAGTTGTTGGCATCCACGTCGGGAGCGGCTTGCCCCTTGACGTACCCGAGCAGGTACTGCCGCCAGAAGATCACGTGCCGCACGATCTCCCAGATGCATTTGCGGTCCGGCGCCGGCCGCCACAGCGCCTGGGCCGGGGTCAAGTCTTCCACCAGCGCCAACAGCGGCGCGTGCCACCGATTTCTGCCCTCAAACGATTGTTGGATCAGGTCTACGAGTGCTGCAGAGAGCGAACTGCTCATGGCCATCTCCTTCCGCTCGTGCGCTGGATGGTCGCAAAGGCTTGCGTCGGGCGCTCGCCAGGTCATCATACCGAAACCGGGGCATACTGGCAATCGTCGTGGCGCGGGGTGCCTGCAGGCCGTTGGTGATGCGTTGGGGGGGGATAGTGGATCCATGCGCCGAAGCCGTCGCGATCACCGCGGCCGCACTCGATGAGCTTGAAGCCGGCGGCGTGTACATGAAGATGCCGCACCCGGCCTCCCGCAAGCAACCCGGGCCTTGAGCGGTGGCGCGTTGAAAAGCGTCCGCTGTGAGCAACCGGCGCGTGAGTCCGGTTCACCAGCGGGCCCGGTGCTCTTCCGCCCAGCCCACGAGGCGGTCGATGGCGACGGTTTCCCCGGCCGCCGTGCGGATGCGCCCGTAGAAGTGGCCGATCATCTGGTGGACTTCGGAGCTGATGACCAGGGCGTTGGTCTTGGCCACCCGTTCAAAGAAGGGGACGAACTCGAGATCGACCGCATCGGAGTTGGCCGTCCGGATCCGCCATGGGCGCATGAAGTCGCGGCTGTCGTAATGAAAGCGCACGTCATCGCTGAGCTTTGTCGCCACACCGTCGAGGACAAAGCCGTTTTCAGTCATGCCAGTGCCGTCGGTCCACCGGCCACCCAGGTTGAGGCCGACGGTGCGACCCTGCTGTATGCCCGAGGCCGAAGCCCAGTTCCACATGCTGCGGAAGGGCCAGATGCCACGGCCGTAGTCAAGGCACGCAAAGCCGTCGAAATCGATCTGTGCCCGGCCCAGGTGCACCACGCCCTCAGCGGGCAGGGCCGGCTGCTTGGACGTGAATTGGAACGTGTCCTCAGCCCAAGGGATCACCACGTTGATGGATTCGTAGGCGACGGGCCGGCGCACCTCAAACTCTGCCGCCAGCGGTCTCCCACCAAAGTCGGGGCTGTTGACGCGGAGTTCGATGAGCCCGCCGTCGTCGCGCATGAGGACCGACAGCCGTTTCGAGCGGAAGGCGATTTCACCCGTCACGGTTTCAGGCATGCGTACACCCGTGCCCAAGGGAACCAGGACCGTCTGCTCGTGAAACCCTTTGGTAGCGAAGTCGAGCCAGTAGACGAAGACGACGGCGGCGTAGTCCAGGTGGGAGACCGTGACCGAAAACAGGTGGGTATCCGTCGTGACGGCCCAGTAGTTCCAGCGCTTCTTGCGCAGCCAACGCCCTCGCAGGTTGCAGGTGTGCAGGGGCACCCGCGACCAGCCGACGGCGGTTGGGTTGAGCCGGCCACCGGGGTCGCAGAGTTGGACCGGCTGCTTGAGTTCCCGTTCGTGGGTCATGACAATGTCGCCGCCTTTATCCCGATGCGCTCCGGGGTGGCTGTTCCCGATTGTTCCATGGGCCCTTGCGCTTACGTCTCAGTTCGCCGGTGAGTTACCGCTTGCCTCCCCAGGAGGGAAGCCGGAGCTTGCAGCGTTGTCGGTGGGCTGAGCCCGCGCGCCGTTTCCCATCTACCACAGATCGCTTCAGGAAGCTGCCGCTGGGCGCCGGCGAAAGGTGGATGAGCTCGGCGAGCCGACTGCGGTAAAGCCGGTCTCGGCATGCAGCGTGGCGCCCCGGTCTGCGAAGGCATTCCACGGCCACCGCAAAACTCCATGTGCTGCAATTTTGGGGTTCCGGCATTCAGGACAGCGTGCGAAAATTGAAGGGCCACTTCGGCTCCAGCTGCGTCGCGGCGCATCCAAGCGGCCCACTGGCCGGCAGGCCAGAAAGTTAACCCCTGGCGTCCGACAAACGAGAGGAGAGTGCCATCTATGGCGTATGTGGTCGATTTCAGGAACGTGTCCACGGTAGGGCTAGAGTCGTCGCCGGTGGCGCAGGCGCTCGCGGGCCTGCGGGCCAACGAGGCCCGGTACTTTTGGAACAAGTACAAGCACCAGTTCACGACCGTGCCTGCCGGCGAAAGCCAGGCGGTGATCGACTACGTGCACCGCATTCTCAAGGAAGAGCGGGGTATCGAGCTGGCCGCAAGGCCGTTGGAGACGTCGCAGTTTCAGGTGGACAACATCCTCTGGACCTTTGTCTTCTACGAAGACGGGCTTGCGGTCAATGTGATGTACACGCTGGATGACGCCAAGAGGCGGGCCGTTGGGTTCAAGTTGTCGGAAGGAATGGACGTGCCGGCCGAGCTCAGCAAGTTCAAGTTTGCCCGGCAAAAGTCCGCCTTGGCCGGCACCATCCGCGGGTCGTTTTTCGTCATCAAGGGCGAGTACTAACCAGCGGCAAACGCCAGCGAGGACCGCCGCAGGCGTGCAGCCGCTGCGGCGGCCCGGGTAAACGGCAAGTCCGGCCTCAAAAGTCCTCGCGCTGGTACAGCATCAGCGAAAGGCGCCAGGAGCCGAGGAGCAAGACGGCCAGCACAGCGCCTACGAGCGCGGACAGGGGCAGCGGGGGCAGGGAGCTGATGAAATCCGGCAGCCCCCAGAAGTTGTGCCTTAACCCCCAGAAATACAGCGGCGGCAGGACGGTAAGGACGACGACCACCAGCACCACCAGGAACGCCGCCGCAACAGCCCACTGCCACAGGGCGACCCGGAGGGGCAAGCGGCCCATCAACGCCACCACCAGCGCCGCGAGGCCCACGAACGCCACCGGTACGCCGAGGCTCACCGCGTACCTGGCAGTGACCACTTCTTTACGGGAGACGGGCAGGCTGTTGATCAGAACGTGCACGTTGCTGCGGTCATCTTGGCCCGCCGTTGCGAACAGAAACATGGTCGCCATAAGGGTCACCACCGCCACCGGTGGGTTGATGTCGATGATCGGCAGAGCCAGAGCGAGCAGCACCACCAGGTATGTCATGATGAGGGTGCGATGGACTACGATGTCCTTGTACGCCAGTTTGCACACGATGCTTTTCACTGCTACACAACCCCGGTTCAAAACTCCTTGCGGCTATAGAGGGTGATCGAAAGTCGCCACGACGCGAGCAGCAGCACCACGACGCCCACCGCTGCTACTGTTTGCAGGGGTTGCGTTGGCAGGGCGCGCACGGCGTCCAGCAAGCCCCAGAAGTTGTGGCGCACGGCCAGGTTGTAGGCCGGCGGTGCGACTGCGACCACCAGGATGAACAGCACAAAGAGCCCGATCTGCACGAACCGCGATCCTAGCAGGTAGTACATGGGTACAAACACCGACACAAAGGTGCTGATGACGCCAGCGCACAATAGCAGCTGCCGTAACACCACCGGACCGGGGACGGGCTCAATGAGCGCCCCGATGAGGAGCACCATCCCGGTCAACGCAATGCCCGCGCCGATGGACAAGACGTACTTGCCGGTGACGATATCCCGCCGGGAAACAGGCAGGCTGTTGATGAAGGTCTGGGTGCTGTTGCGCTCATCCTGGGCTGCGCTGGTGAACACAAAGAAACCGGCCATCATCGTTGCGATCACCGCCGGCCCATCCACGGGCAGCACCTTGAGCGCCATGAGCAGCAGCACGCCCGCGTAGACGAGGAACACCGTGCGGTTGACGACCCAGTCCTTGTACACGACACGGGCCAACGCCCACCCTGCCGTCGCCCTCACGCCCGTCACCGCTGCCTTACCTCCCTCCAATGCTGTGCTTGATGGTGTACACCATGATGTCTTCCAGCGACGGTTTCTCGTAGACAACCTGGTTGCCAAACCAGTGCCGGGCGCGGTGGGAGTCCACGGCCAATCCCTCGAAACCGTACGCGTGCTCCCGCAAGCCGACGAACAGCTGTCGGGTGTCCTGGTCCAAGAGCTCCGGCCCGCCTTTGACCAGCACGTACTTGTCGTACACCTCGTCTCTGGACAAGGAGAACCGGATGCGCCCGTCGTGGATGAAGGTGATGTAGTCGGCGACGTGCTCCAGGTCGGAGGTGATGTGGGTGGAAAAGAAGACTGTCTTGTCCTCTTGCTGGATGACGTCGCGCAAGATGTCGAGGATTTCCCGGCGCACCACCGGGTCGAGTCCGGAAGTCGGTTCATCCATCACGATCAAGTCCGCGTTGTGCGAGAGCGCCAGGGCGATGGCGTACTTCATCTTCATCCCGCGGGAAAGCTGCTTGATCTTTTTGTTGGGCGGGAGGTCAAACTGGCGCAGGTACCGCCGGTACGCGTCCTCGTCCCAGCCCTCGTAAAACGACGCCACGACCCGCTTCATGGCCTCGAGGGTCAGGTCTTCGTAAAAATGGCTGTCCGCGTAGACGAAGCCGATGCGCTGCTTGACCGCCCGCTCGTGCTCCAGGTTATCGAGGCCGAACACGCGGATGGTCCCGGAGTCCCTCCGGACCAGGTTCATCAGCAGCTTGATGGTGGTCGTTTTGCCGGCCCCGTTTTGGCCGATGAAACCGTGGATGAACCCGCGTTTCACGGCAAACGAGACGTTGTCTAGCTGGAAGTCCTTGTAGCGCTTGCACACCCGGTCAAAGACGACGACGTCTTCCAACGCTCATTCCTCCTCCCACGACCACGCCCCGCGGGTCGCAACCGGTTAGGGCGCTCAACGGTGGCGTCACGAATCCTGGCCGTCCGGAGTCTCCTCGTACAAGAGCCGCAGCATCTCCAAAAGCTCCGCAAGCGAGACGCCGAGCGACCTGCTCTCGGCCACGACCTCGGCCAACCTTTCCTCGATCCAACGGAGCCGCATCTCCCGCAGCAGTTCCCGGTTTTGCCCGGCCACGAACGACCCTTTGCCGACTACGGAGACGATGTACCCTTCCTGTTCCAAGTCGTCGTAGGCCCGCTTGGTGGTGATTACGCTGATCTGAAGGTCCTTGGCCAGCTGGCGGATGGAAGGCAGCAGCTCGCCCTCGGCCAGTTCGCCGCGGAGGATGCTTTCCTTGATCTGCCGCTTGATTTGTTCGTAGATGGGCTCCTTGCTGCTGTTGGAGATGACGATGCGCATCGGCACCGGCGTTCACATCCATCCTGCGCCCGCAAGGCGGTCGCCAGGTGAGTATAGTGTCATAGGTGTCTATAAACAATATATACAGTTGGTCCGCCGAGGTGTCAAGCGGGTAGCGGAACGTTGTCGGTGGGCATTGACCTGCCGGCCTGACGGGGGAGCAGGAACGAGGGCTGTCGGTTGCGATCCGGCCGGCGCGTCAGCCGATGGGGGCGCGTGCGCGGGCACAATAGGAGACCGAGGGGGACGGGTTTCGGTCTCGGATCGCGGTCGGGTTTCCCCACTAGGGAAGGAGGCGCCGTCCAGCCGTGGCTCTCCACGTCGAACACAGGGCCATGCCCCCCTACGCGTATCCTGTAGGCCCTACCACGTTGCGGGTAGTGCTCCGGTCGGGCAGAGGCCAGCTCCGGTCGGTGACGGCGGTGTACGCCGACCGCTACGCCCCCTTTGAGGAAGGAGAAACCGCGCCCCTCGAGCTGGCCGGGTCGGACGCGCTCTATGACTACTTCACGGGCGAGCTCACCTTGCGCCCGCCGCGGTTTCACTATGCCTTCCTGTTGGACGACGGCGTGCGGCGGCACTGGCTGTCGGAAACCGGCTTGAGCGCCGCCATGCCCATGGGCGGTTTCTTCACGTATCCGTACATCAACGAGGCCGACCTCCACCATGTCCCCGACTGGCTGGTGGACGGCATCGTGTATCAAGTCTTCCCCGACCGTTTTGCCAACGGAAACCCGGCCAACGACCCGCCCGGCGTACGGCCGTGGAGCGACCAGCGCCCGACGGCCCGTTCCTTTTACGGCGGCGACTTGGAAGGTATCATCGCGAAGCTGCCGCACCTAGAGGAGCTGGGCGTGACGGTGCTGTATCTCACGCCCATCTTTGCATCGCCTTCCAACCACAAGTACGACACCACCGACTACTACCGCATCGACCCGCACTTTGGCGACGAGGAAACGCTGCGGGAGCTTGTGCGCCAGTGCCACGCCCGCGGCATCCGGGTGGTGCTGGACGCGGTGTTCAACCATTGCGGCTTCGAATTCTTTGCCTTCCGGGACGTGCGGGAGCGGGGCCAAGAGTCCCCGTACACGCGGTGGTTTCATGTTGAGGAGTTCCCGGTCAAGGAACAGTCGCAGCCTAACTACGAGACGTTTGCCACCGGTATCGCCGCCATGCCCAAGCTGCGCACCGGTAATCCGGAGGTGCGGGATTACCTACTAAACGTGGCCCGCTATTGGATCGAGCAGTGCGACATCGACGGGTGGCGGCTGGATGTGGCCAACGAGGTGGACCACGCCTTTTGGCGGGAGCTGCGCCGGGCGGTGCATGGCGTGAAACCGGATGCCGCCATCGTGGGAGAGGTGTGGCACGACGCCTTGCCGTGGCTGTTGGGCGACCAGTTTGACGGGGTGACCAATTACCCCCTGCGCGAGGCGTGCCTGGACTTTTTCGCGCGCGGGCGCACCCGCGCGGACGGATTCGCACAGGCGTTGGTCCGCAACCTGTTCGCCTACCCCCGACAGGCGCTGCTGGGTTGTTGGAATCTGCTCGGCAGCCACGACACCGAACGGTTCATGACCGCATGCGGGGGAGATGGGCGCAAGGCGGCTCTGGCGGCCGTGTTTCTTTTCACGTGGGTCGGCGTTCCGCTCATCTACTACGGTGACGAGATCGGCATGAAAGGCGGGGCGGACCCCGACTGCCGGCGGCCGATGACTTGGGAGCGCGACCCGAGCGCCGGCTGGAACGAAGATCTTTTCCAGCTGTACAAGCGCCTCACCCGCTTGCGCCGAGCTATCGTGGCCTTGCGCCGGGGTGACGCCCGTATTTTGCACGCGGACCCGGTGGCCAACACGCTGGCTTACTGGCGCGGCTTCAAGTCTCGCCACACGCCGGGCTCAGGCCCGGGTCACGGTGGGGGAACGGCCGGGCTCGCCGAGCACGGTGTCGTCGTTGTCATCAACAACTCGTCCCGGGCGAGGGCGGTGCCGTTGCCCGGCCCGGTGTTGGAAGCTGCCATGCGTCTCACTGTTCTGGTGGATGGCGAGAGCGGGACTGCCACTGGACGGGAGGCAACCTGCCCTCCGGGACCGGTTGAGGTGCCGGCGTATAGCGCGGTGTTATTGACCCTGGCCTGAGGCTCCACCTCCGGCCGATCCACGAGGCGCACCAGGTTGAGGACGGCGCCGCCCCACCGTGCCATCCCCTGTCGCCTCCTAAGTCTACCGTCGGCCATGTGGAAGCGATGGTGGGCCGGGGCAGAAAAAAGGCCCCGCCACTGTGGTGACGAGGCCAAAAAGCACTAGGCCTTTGCTGTCTACGCTCGCCTTACGAGTCGGCTTGCAATCCGGGATAAAGAACACGAACGCCCGCCGGGGGAGAGAAACAAAACCGTCACGGCTGCCACAACCGATAGGAGAAGAACATCCATGGGCGACCCTCCCAAAGAAGGCGAGTCTGACGGCACTATTGCAGCACATTTTCCCTGCCCACGTCCGAAAGGCAAGCGGATGTTGGTGAACACGATGGCAAAAGGGCGTACCCAGGCGCTAACATAAGGGCAGAAGGGTCTCTCAATGACGTGTACGGCTGTGTCGAAGAGGAAGGACGGCAGCAGGTAGCACGGGAGACCCGTGGAGCCGGCGCGCGCCTGCCGCAGGTCGCGCTGGCCCAGAGAGGTGAGCGATGTTGGGCAGGCAGCTGGCAGCCTGGCTGGCTGCTAACCCGCGCTGGCGGGCTCTGATCGTAGTGGGCGTGCTGCTCGCCGGCTTGATCCGTGTCTGGACGGCCAAGCCGGGAGGCGTCCAGTTGTGGCCGGTGGTGGCGGCCGTCGTGGCCGCGCATGCGGCGGGTTACGTCCTGGATCGGTGGGTTGGTCTGATCCCAAGGTTGCTGGTGGGACTGGCCGTGTTCATCGTTGGTTGGATCAAAGTCCTGGACATGTACCCGGTCCTGGCAGCCGGGTTTATCCTGCTGAGTCCTTCGCCCTACGTGCCGGTCGGCGGTCGCCCACCGGAGTCGGGCGGAGGGCTCAAGGGCAAGCAACAACCCGAGAGCTCCCGCATTCCTGATTGACACGCGGAGGACGGAAAGCTTGGGACTGAGGCCGCGTGGCCTTGGCACCGGAGCCCGGTGGCTTGGAGGTAGGAACGGTGGCGTCGTTGCAGCCAACGCAATTGCCCGCGCTTCAGGACAAGGCGCGTGGGGCGCTTTTGGGCCTCGCCGTGGGAGACGCGCTCGGGGCAGCGCTGGAGTTCAAACCACCGGGGACCTTTCAACCTATCACGGACATGGTGGGCGGTGGGCCGTGGCGCCTGAAGCCGGGCCAGTGGACCGACGACACCTCGATGGCCTTATGCCTGGCCGAGAGCCTCATCGAGCGGGGCGGCTTTGATCCCAGGGACCAGATGGAGCGCTACCTGCGCTGGTACCGCCAGGGGCACTTGAGCAGCACCGGCGTTTGCTTTGATATCGGCAACACCACCGCCCGGGCCCTGCACCATTTTGAGTGCACCGGCGAACCGTACGCCGGCCCGACCGACCCGCGGTCCGCGGGCAACGGCAGCATCATGCGCCTCGCGCCCGTGCCGGTCTATTACTTTGCCCGCGGCGACCACGAAACCGCCATCGAGCGGGCGGCCGACTCCTCCCGCACCACCCACGGGGCTGCCGCTTGCATCGACGCCTGCCGCTATTTGGCCTACCTCATCGTCGGCGCGCTGCGGGGGATGGCCAAGGAGGAACTCTTGAGCCCGCCGCCGCTCGAATTTGCGACCCCTGAGGTGCAAACCGTGGCCAACGGCTCCTTTAAGCACCGCCACCCGCCGGCCATCCGCGGCTCAGGCTACGTCGTCGAATCCCTGGAAGCCGCCTTATGGGCCTTTTACCATAGCGACGACTTCCGGGAAGGCTGCCTGCGGGCTGTCAACCTGGGCGACGACGCCGACACGACGGGAGCCGTCTACGGGCAGCTGGCGGGGACGTACTACGGCGCTGACGCTATCCCGGCCGAATGGCGCGAGCGGCTGGCCAGAAAGGATCTCATCGTGGCCTACGCCGACGGACTGGTCGGCTGCGGGCGGTAGCTACCACGACGTCACGGCAATCGCTCCGAAAGGGCTGGTCTTGTGTTTCTGCGAGATGTGATCATATCGACTCTGGTCCAGACGGCGGTGCTTGCCGGCGTCCCGGGCCTGATTTACTTCGCCTATCATCGCCTGCGCTATGGCCGCAGCGCCCGAGAAGTCGCGACGCGGCTTGGCCTGTGTTTGGGCGAGCCGCGCCATATCTTGCACTCCTTGGCCATCGCGGGCGCGTTGGTCAGCGTGTTGGCCGTGTCGCGCGTAGGAACCCTTGCCGCCGACGGGTTGGCGCTACAGCCGTTTGCTGGTCGCGGTCTCACAG
>LZRQ01000115.1 GCA_002159155.1 Firmicutes bacterium ZCTH02-B6 | reverse complement strand
CGGGTCCATCGAGCCGACGATGACGTCATCGTCGGCGTACTTGCGGTCATTGAAATGGAAACCGCCCAGCTTGCCCTCATCCAGCAGCGTCGCCACGATCTGCTCGATGTTGGTCGCCTGGGGATGGTGCCCGGTGTCGATGAGCACCTGGGCCTTGGGGCCCAGCTTGGACGCCAGCAGGTATGCGGTGCCCCAGTCGGGGATGTCGGTGTGGTAAAAGGCCGGCTCAAAGAATTTGTATTCGATCAGCAGGCGCATGCCGTCAGGCATGGCCGCCACCACTTCTTCCAGCGCTGCGAGCAACCACGCCTTGCGCCGGCGAAAGTCGCCCTGGCCGGGATAGTTGGTGCCGTCGGCGAGCCACAGGCTCACGATGGAAGAACCGACTTCCTTCGCGATTTCGACGCACTCCAGCATGTGCCCGATGGCCTTGCGGCGCACTCGGGTGTCCGGGTGGCAGAGACTGCCAAGCTTGTAGTCGTCGTCTTGAAACAAATTGGGATTGATGGCGCCGATGCGCACGCCGAAATTCTCAGCGTGCCGCCGCAAACGGCTGTAGTCATCCACCTTGTCCCACGGGATATGCAGGGCCACTGAAGGCGCCGCTCCGGTGTAGCGGTGCACCACGGCCGCGTCCTCGATTTTCTCAAAGGGATCCCGCGGGACACCGGCCTGCTTAAACACCTTGAAACGGGTGCCCGAATCCGCATAGCCCCACGACGGGGTCTCAATGGCCAACGACCAGAGCGCCTGCTTGACCGCCTCGACGTCAATGCCCCGGTCCCCCTGCCGCCGCGCCCAGTCGGGGTACGCGTCCAAATAGCGCCGCTCGCTCACGTTGGACCTCCTTTCGTCGGTTCAGCGCATGTACGCCGCTTGGACGCCGCCGTCCACGGTCAGCGTACAGCCGGTCGTCTTGGATGACCGGTCCGAGGCGAAAAACAGGATGGCTTCCGCCACGTCCTGCGGGTACACGTTGACCCGCAGCGCGGTGCGTTGCCTGTAGTACTCCTCCAGGTGCTCCGGGGCGATGCCGTAGGCCGCAGCGCGTTCCTCGCGCCAGCGCCCGGACCAGATGCTGGAACCAGCCAGCACCGCGTCGGGCGCCACGCAGTTGACGCGGATGCCATCGGGACCCAGCTCCTCGGCCAGCGACCTAGCCAAGTGCAGCTCAGCGGCCTTGGCCGCGTTGTACGCGGCCGCATGCTTGCTGGCCACCATGGCATTTTTGGAGGTGACGAATACGATGGATCCTCCGATGCCCTGGCGCTTCATGCAGCGGATCGCTTCCCGGGAAACCAGGAAATACCCGGTGGCCAGGAGCCGGAAAAGACGCTCCCAGTCGTTCAAGCTGGTTTCTTCGATGGTACGGGCCATGGCGGTGCCCGCGTTGGAGACGAGGATGTCCAGCCCACCGTAGGCCAGGATCACCTGCTCCACACCCGCCACCACCGCGGCCTCATCGGTCACGTCCATGGCCAGCGCCAGGGCCCGCTCCGCGCCCAACGACCGGTTGATACCCTCCGCCACGTCGTGCGCCGCTTGGACGTTGATGTCGGCGATAACTACGTGCGCCCCTGCCTGGGCCAGCCGCTCCGCTGCGGCCCGACCGATGCCGCTGGCGGCACCGGTGATCAAGGCCACTCTCCGCGATAATTCCTTTTCGGGCGGTGCCAGGGTGAGCTTGTAGCGTTCCAGCGGCCAGTACTCCACGTCGCACGCTTCCTGGGGTGTCAGGGAAACGTAGCGTCCGAGCACCGACGCCCCGTCCATCACCTCTATGGCTCGATGGAAAAGACCGGCCGTCTGGCGGGCGGTGGCCTTGTCTTTCCCCGTGGCCATCATGCCGACGCCGGGGATCAAGATGACGCGTGGATAGGGGTCGTCGACGCCTTCACCCTCACGGCGGCACGCCTGAACGTAGGCGGCATACTCGGCGGCATAACGGTCGATGCCCGCACGCAGCCGCTCCTCCAGCTGCGGCACACCGTCCGTAGCCGGGTCAAAATCGACCCACAACGGCAAGTACTTGGTGTGCACCAGATGGTCCGGGCAGGCCGCCCCCGTCAACGCCAGGGCGCGGCTCTCACTCCCGTTCACAAACTCCAACACCCGCGCCGAGTCGTCGTAGTGGACGATCATGCGCTGCCTGCCGCTCACAAGCCCCCTCACCAGAGGAAGCAACTGGGCCGCCAACCGCCTTCGTTCCTCGCCGGGGAGCATTGTGGCTTTCGGCCCGCCGAAGGCGGGCTGCCCCTGCACGCGCGCCTCGATGAATGCGGCCGCTTCGTTGATAATCCTGATGGTGTTGTGGTAACACTCGGCCGCCGTACGACCCCACGTCACCAGGCCGTGCTTAGCCAAAAAGACCGCTTCCAGCTGCGGGTTGGCCCGCACCGCAAGGCCGACCTGGCGCGCAAGGGCAAAACCAGGGCGAATGTAGGGAATCCACGCTGCCCGCTCGCCAAAGCATTCCTTCACCAGCCGCTCGCCGCCGTCCGTGGTGCAAAAGGCGATGATGCTGTCGGGATGCGTGTGGTCCACATAATCGTACGGGATGAAGGCATGCAGCAACGTCTCGATGGACTGCCGGGGCATGGTGGGGTGCAGGACGCAGCGGGACAAGTACTCCACCATTTCCGCGTCCGGCATGGCCTCCCGCTCTATGAGCGGCTCCACTTCAGCCAGTCGCAGACCCACAAAATCCCGCCGGGAAATGCCCGCGAGGTCCGAACCGCTGCCCTTGACCCACAGCACCCGCTGCGGCCGTCCGGCGTGGTCGCTCAGGGTGCACTTGGTGGAGGTGTTGCCCCCTTTCCAGTTACACACCCGCCGGTCGGCTCCCAAAAGGCGCGAGCGGTACACCAGCAAATCCAGCTCGTCGCCGGATGCTCCCGCCTGCGCGTCGTCCCACAGATCCGGCACGCGCCAGGACCGATCCGATTGCACGCCATCTACCGTCATTCAACACACTTCCTTATTGCCTCCACGACTCGCGACCAGGAGGCAGGCTTATGGTCGTCCGTTCCGGGCGTCAGCGTTGGACCCGGGCGCAGCCGGCGCCGCCGCTTGGCCCGGCGCGACGTGGACCTTCACGCCCAACTGGCGGATGGCATCCACATCCGCAGGGGGGGCGCCGCTGTCGGTGACGATGCGGTGCACGGAGGACACCGGGCCGATCAACGCGAACCCAACGTAACCCCACTTGGACGAGTCGACCGCCGCGATGACCTCGTTGGCGGCCCCCATCATGAGGCGTTTCATCTCCACTTCCAGGTCATTGGAGTCCGTGAGCCCCCTCTCCACGTGGAGACCCCGGCAAGAAATAATGGCCTTGTCCACGTGGTACTCCCGCAGCGCTCGCTCCGCGTGGGGCCCCACGAAGGACTGGGAGTTGGTGCGCAACGTGCCGCCGGTGCACATCACGGTGAAATTCTCCTCGCCCCGGAACTCGTGCACGATGGCCAGGGAGTTGGTCAGCACCGTCAAGCCTTGTCGGCGGCGCAGGGCGCGGGCTACATAGAGAGCCGTGCTGGATGCGTCCAGCAGAATCGTCTCCCGGTCATCGACGAGGTCTGCGATGACCTCCGCAATGGCCATCTTCTCAGCCCGTTGCATGGCCGCGCGGCCGGCGTAAGGCGACTCGAAAGAAATGCCCCGCGGCTTTACCGCGCCACCGTAGGTACGCTCGAGGACCCCGAGCCGTTCGAGGGCCTCCAGGTCCCGGCGCACGGTCTCCTCTGTGACGCCGAACATCTGGCTGAGCTCGGCGACGCGCACGCTGCCATAGGTCTCGATCATGCGGGCGATCTCCGCACGCCGCTCTGGTGCCAGCATGGCCGCCTACTCCATGTAAAAAGCTTCCTCGAGGATAGTCACCCGGGGCCGGCCATCCTCGCCAGTCTCCATCAATGGACCCGTCAGGGACCACCAGGTCTTCATGATGGGCTCCTGTGCCAGCCGTTCCAGGCTCGCCGCCGGATCGTCGGACTCAAAATACGCATACAACCGCAGGCCGTCCCGAAAGATGGAGTAGTTGCGGATTCCCGCACGCCGGTGGGCGGCCAGCACCTCCTCGTCAATCTCCCGGTGGAGGCGAAGGTACTCATCTACCACCGACTCATCCTTGAGCCGCATGATAAATCCGATACGCGCCATGGGGCACCCCCTGCCATCAGCCGGAGAGAGCCCGCCCCCCGACGGGGCAGGCCCCCTCCGAAAGGGTTCGGCAACCTCGGTCAATTAGAAATCGTAGTTGTCGATGTTCTCCGCCGTGAAGGTGGTCAACGGGCCAGCGATGACCACGTTGTTCTCGAGGAACGTGCGCTCGCCCAGCTTACCCGCGGTGTAGGTCTTGCCCGGGGCCGGCTCAAAGCCCTTGCGGATCGCGTCGACCAGGTGCACGGCAGCGTAGCCCATCTCCGCCGGGTCCCACAGCTGGAAGGCGGTCACGGTTCCGTTCTTCACGTAACTGCGCATCTGGTTGGGCAAGCCCAGGCCGGTCAGCTGCACCCGATCGGCGGCGCCGCTCGTTTCGAGCGCCTGCGCGGCCGCGGCAACGCCAACCGTCGTGGGCGAGATGATACCCCGTAGGTTGGGATAAGCGGCCAGCAGCGCTTCGGTCTCACGGTAGCTCTTCTGCGGCTCGTCGTCGCCATACGCGATGCGCACCAGCTGCATGCGGCTGTATTCGGGCTTGGTCAACTCCTGCCGCATGCCCTCGATCCAGAAATTCTGGTTGGGAGCGGTGGTTGTGGCGCTCAGAATGGCGATCTCGCCCTCGTAGTTGATCAGTTGGGCCATCAGCCGCACCTGCTCCGCGCCGATGGTGTTAAAGTCGACAGGCTGGATGTATGCCTGCCGAGCGTCGACCGCTGCATCCGCGTCCACCGCAATGACGATGACGCCCCGCTGCATGGCCTGCCGCAAGGCCGGTGCCACCGTGTTGGCGTCATTGGCCGAGATGATAATCGCGGTCACCTGCTGCGTGACTTGCTGCTGGATGAAAGGAATCTGCGACGCCGGATCCGCCGCCGGCGGGCCGATGTACACCGTCGCATAGCCCAGTTCCGCAGCCGCCTCCTGGATGCCCTTATAGACAGCATCAAAGAACGGGTTGCCCAGATTCTTGGGGATAAAGGCGATCCGCGGCTGCTGGGCAAACGCGGCTGCCGATACCAACAAGCAAAGGCCCATCACCAGCACCAGGATTCGCGCCACGGCTCCACCCTTGCGAACCATTCCTGTTGACCTCCTTCTTGCGGCTTGTCCTCGATTCCCCGACACTCGGCCAGGTCAGGCTATCCCAGGGTCGACGCTAATGGCCCTGGTGCGTCCCAACCGGCCACGCTGCCTGTTCATCCAGCACTGTCCCGTGCGACCTCCGCCCGCGCCTCACCCCCTTTCTGTGCCCTGCGCCGGGATCGTGCCCGCCAAGCACGCCACGCTTCCGGCACGAAAATGGCCACGATCAGGAGCAATCCGATCACGACACTCTGATTTTGCGGCAGTACATTGGCCAGCCCCATGCCGTAGCGGAGCGTCCCCATGACAAACAGCGCCAGGACCGTGCCCACAATGGTCCCGCGACCTCCGAAGATGCTGGTCCCACCCAGCACCACGGTGGTGATGACATCCAGTTCCAGGCCGTTCGCCATGTCCCACCGGGCGCTGGCAAAACGCGAAGTCATCATGAGGCCGGCGATGCCCGCCATCAGACCTGAGAGTCCAAACACCAGCACCTGCAGCCGGTCGACGGCGATCCCCGAGAAGCGGCAAGCCTCGGCATTGCTGCCCACGGCGTACACAAGCCGCCCGAACGTGGTCCGGTGCAGCAAGACGTAGAACAGTACCGCGAAGGTTGCAAAGATTACCAGGGGCAGCGGCACCGGGGTGCCAGGGATATAGCGGAAATCGATGCTGACAAACCAGCCCGGAAACCCGTAGGTCGACCTGTCTCCCAACAGGATCTGCCCGATGCCCCGGTAAAGAGCCATAGTCCCCAAAGTCACAACCAGGGCCGGCAAGCGGAACGTTACCGCCAGCCACCCATTTACGAGGCCGAGCAACGTGGCAAGGGCCAAGACGGCCGGGATGGCGAAGCCCAGTGCCACGCCGCCTTCATTCAGCAGTCCCAGTACGACCCCCACCAGGGCCAAGATGGACGCCACCGACAGGTCGATCTGTCCGAGAATGATCACTAGCGTCATGGCCAGAGACATTAGGCCGATCTCCATAAACTGGGACGTCATGTCAAACAGCGTCGTCACGGTGAGGAAATAGGGCGACAGGCTGGCACTGAACGCCATGCTCCCCGCCAGAAGGATGACCAGCAAGAGCTCGTAAGCGTTGTGCTGAACCAGCTCCCGCATCCTCTCTTTAAGCACGGCCGGCCACCCCCCGCGCAGCTTGCCGGCGGATGACGGCGTCAACCGCCACAGCGGCCAGGATCACGGCGCCTTCGATGGCCCGCTGCCAGAAACCGGATACCCCGGACACGGCCAAGGCATTGGCAATGGTCCCCAGCAAGAGCGCCCCTAGGAAGGTGCCAGGGATGCCTCCACGGCCTCCCAGGATGCTGGTGCCGCCGATGACCGTGGCGGCGATCACTTGCAGCTCAAAACCCGTGCCTGCCGACGCCGGATTCACCGTGGCAAAGCGAGCCGCATACAGGACGCCTGCGAACCCCGAGAGCGCCCCGGAGATGAGGTAGGTTAGAAAAACAATGCGTCCCGCCTGGAGGCCTCGCATGCGGGCCGCGTCCGGGTTGCTGCCAATGGCGTACATGGCCCTCCCGGTGCGGGTATAGCGCAAGACTACCCAGCCCGCGGTCGCCACCAACAAGGCCATCAGCACCATCGGGGGCAGGCCCAGCTGGCCGGGACGGGCGACCTGCAGCAACTGGCGGGGCACATCCTGCGGGTTCACCTGCTGGCCCCCGCTGAAGATGAACACGAGGCCCCGGTAGACAGTCAAGGTGCCCAGTGTGGCGATAACGGCGGGCACGCGTCCCCACGACACCAGGGCGCCGTTGATCGCGCCCGCCAGCAACCCAAGCCCGGCGCCCAGGCCGAGGATGGCGGGAACGGCCATGTCCGGATGACTCTTAAGCATGAAGCCGACGACGATGCCACTGAGGCCGAGGACCGAACCGACAGACAGGTCAATGTTGCGGGTGAGCACCACCATGGTTTGTCCCGTAGCCACCAGCAGCAGTAGGGAAATGTCCAGCATGATCCGCTGGAGGTTGGCCGCCGTCGCAAACTGGGGTGACCGGACCGCCGTTGTGATGGCTACGGCAGCAATCGCAACCACGAGGCCGAGGTCCCGAAACCGGGCCAGCCCCCGGTTGATGGCTCGTGCCCTCCCTTCCGTTCTCGGCACGGTCAGGTGCAGGGGTTGTCCGGCCGCACCCGCTTCGTCTCGCCTCATACCGCAGCCCTCCCGTCGGAGCCGACCGCCAGGTGCATGATGGCTTCTTCCGACATCTCGCTGCGGGAGAGCTCGCCTGCCACCCGCCCGTCCCGCATCACCACGACTCGGTCGGCCAGGGCCAGGACCTCAGGAAGGTCGGAGGAGATCATGAGAACGGCGATACCCTGCTCGGCCAACTCGCCGATGAGCCGATGAATTTCCGCCTTGGCCCCCACATCCACGCCGCGGGTCGGCTCGTCGAGAATGAGCACCTTGGGCTGGGTGACCAGAAACTTGCCCACCAGGACCTTCTGCTGGTTGCCGCCGGACAAGCTCTGCGCGGGTTGGGAGACCGAGTTGGCCTTGACCCGCAGCCGCTGGACCTGCTCCTGGGCTAGCTCCCGCTCTCGCCGGCGGTGCAGCCACCCGGCCCGGGAAAGCTGGTCCAATACGGTCAGGCTAATGTTGTGAGCCACGGACATCGGCAGGATCAGCCCCTGGTGCTGCCGGTCCTCGGGCAGGTAAGCAAGCCCATGGCGCAACGCCTCCCGGGGCGAGCGGAACCGGACAGGTCGCCCGAAGAGCCGGATAGTGCCCCGCTCAAAGGGGTCGATGCCGAAAACCGCCCGTGCCACCTCCGTTCGCCCTGCACCGACGAGCCCAGCCAAGGCCACGATCTCCCCACGGCGCACAGACAGCGACACGTCACGAAAAACCCCCGGCGACGTGAGTCCCTCGATCTCCAGCGCCACCTCGCCGGGGGACGCGATCGGTCGTGCGGGCGCTTCCCCCAACTCCCGCCCGACCATACGCCGCACGACCTCATCGCGCGTGATGTCCCGAACGCCCCACGTTCCCACTTTGACGCCGTCACGCATGATGGTGATGCGGTCGGCGATGGCGAACACTTCCTCCAAGCGGTGGTTGACAAAGACGACGGCTGTACCCCTAACGGTCAAATCCCGGATGATGGCAAACAGCCGCTCCACTTCCCGGGGCGTCAAGGACGCGGTTGGCTCGTCCATCAACACAAAGCGGGCACGGTGCGACAGTGCAGTAGCTATCTCGACCAGCTGCTGCTCGGCGACAGACAGTTCGCCAACGGGCTGCGACGGATCGACCCGCGCCCCGATGGACTCCAGCAGTTCCGCGGCCTGCGCCCGCATCCGCTGCCATCCGACGAAGGGCAACGGCCGGCCGACCGGGTGGTTTCCCATAAAGATGTTTTCCGCAACGCTTAAGTCGGGGAACAAGGTGGGTTCTTGAAAGATGAGGGAGATTCCCAGGCTCCGAGCGATGGTTGGGTTGCCGATGTCAACCGGTACGCCGTCGACGGCCACCTGGCCCGCGTCGGGCGGGTGCACGCCGGCCAGCAGTTTGAGAAAAGTTGACTTGCCGGCCCCATTTTCTCCGACAATGGCGTGAACCTCGCCTGGAAGTAGCTCAAACTCCATATCTTTCACTACAGGCGGGCCGCCAAAGGATTTGGTCAGGCCGCGGGTCGAAAGACCGCTCGGCTCCCGTGCACCCAGCGCCACAGCACTCCCCAGCTCCCGGTGCCCGTTTGGAGCCTCCTGCCCAAACAAGATGACAATTCTCGACGGGGCAGGAGTTACGGTGTACTGGCGATAATACTCCGGCAATTGACTGTTTCCTTCCGTTTTGCTAAGGGTTTTTGTTGGATTGGTGTCTGTTTGTGTTTGTTTTGTTGTGTTGTGCAACACCCAACCGTGCGCAAAGGAGTGTGAACCCGTGCGCGTATCGTTGCTGGTGACATGCCTGGTGGACGCCTTGTATCCCCAGGTCGGACAAAGCACCGTGCGGGTGCTGGAACGACTCGGGATCGCGGTTGACTTTCCCGAGCAACAAATCTGCTGCGGGCAGCCTGCGTTCAACAGCGGGTTTCACGACGAAGCGCGGGCCGTGGCCGCCAGTCTGCTCGACGCCTTCGCGTGCAGCGAATACGTGGTGGGCCCGTCGGGATCGTGCGTAGCCATGGTAAGGCACTACCTCCCCAGACTGTTTGCCGGCACTGCCCGTGAGGCCGAGGCCCGGGCATTGGCCGAGCGAACCTACGAGCTGTGCGAGTTTCTCGTGCGCAAGCTGGGGGTCGTCGACGTCGGGGCACGTCTACCTGCCCGGGTCGTCTACCACCCATCGTGTCACGCCACGCGGGGACTCGGGCTGCGGGAGGAACCTGTAACGCTTTTGCGACATGTAAAGGATTTGGAGCTGCTGGATCTCCCGTACTCCGAAGACTGCTGTGGTTTCGGCGGGACCTTTGCCGTGAAGTTCGCGGCCTTGAGCGCTGACATGGGGCGGGCTAAGGCTGCCCACGCAGCCCAGACCGGCGGTGAGATCCTGACCGGGACCGACATGTCCTGTCTCATGCACCTCGACGGCATCTTGCGGCGGCAAGGCTCCGGCCTGCGCGTCATGCACATCGCGGAGATCCTGGATCAGCACCCGGACGGTGCGGGTAGTGTCGAGCCCCAGCAGACTTGGACCGGACAGGAGGTACCTGCATGAGCACATACCACACGGCGGTCGGCCAGCCAGCCGGCGGCGCTGGTCACCGGCGTACCGGCTCCACCATTTACCAGCGAGCGGCGGCGGCCGTGCGCAACACCCGGTTAGGAACCGCCGTGCGCCGGACCACCGACCGGTTCCGGTTTGCCCGGCGGCGGGCGGTGGCCGCGCTCGATGACTTTGAAGCCTTGCGGGAGCACGCGCGCCAGATCCGCGCCCACACCATTGACCACTTGGACTACTATCTCGCGCAACTGGCCCAGCGGGTACAGGCCGCGGGCGGCCACGTCTTCTTTGCCCGCACGGCCGAAGAAGCAGTCCGTTACGTCCTTGGCGTAGCCCAGCGTCACCAAGTACGGACCGTAATTAAGTCCAAGTCGATGATTTCCGAAGAGATCGAGCTCAACCGCCACTTGGAGGCCAACGGCATCCGGGCGGTAGAAACCGATCTGGGCGAGTACATCGTCCAGTTGGGCGGTGACAAGCCGTCGCACCTCATCGCCCCCGCCCTGCACAAGTCGCGGGAAGAAATCGCCCAGCTATTCTCCAGCGTGGCGGGCCGCACGCTTTCCACCGACACCCCCACCCTCAACGCCTTTGCCCGGTCCCAGCTGCGGCAGGAGTTCTTGCAAGCCGACATGGGCGTCACCGGCTGCAATTTCGCCGTGGCGGAAACCGGGGCCATCTGCCTGGTTACCAACGAAGGCAACGGCCGCATGGTCACCTCCTTGCCCCGGGTGCAGGTCACGTTGATGGGCATGGAACGTATCGTACCCACCATGGACGACCTTGACGTGATGTTGGAGCTGTTGCCCCGCAGCGCCACCGGACAAAACTTGAGCGTTTACACAAGCATCCTCACCGGCCCCCGCCGCCCAGGGGAGCCCGACGGCCCGGACGAGTTGCACCTGGTCATCGTAGACAACGGCCGCTCCAACCTGCTGGGGACGGAGTTTCAGGAGGCGCTGCACTGCATCCGCTGCTC
>LZRQ01000114.1 GCA_002159155.1 Firmicutes bacterium ZCTH02-B6 | reverse complement strand
TACCCATCACCGAGGCAGGCCGCACCCGGTCGGGCGGGCTATCTCGGCTGATGCACCGGGTCATCTCTGGCGCTACTGGCTGACACACCTCGGACCGGCTTCGTGCCCCAGAGGGCTTGACTCAGACCACTGTTGCCGCCCGTTTGACAGTGCCCGCGGTGGGCAAGTATAATATGAGTGTTGCAGCCGGCGACGCGCCGGCGCTTGGCGTCTATTGGGGCGTGGTGTAACGGCAGCACTACTGCCTTTGGAGCAGTCGGTCCAGGTTCGAATCCTGGCGCCCCAGCCAAAAGAGGCCGCCTGATGGCGGCCTCTTTTTGTTGCCGGCGGCGCTCCCCGTTGCCGGTTGCTCTTCCCCCTGGGGTAGCCGGTCCTCGCCCGCCGGCGCCTTCCCTACATCGCCGGGCCGATGGCCACCGGGGTGCCGATGATCCTGAAGTTCAGCACACCCTTGATGAGCAAGACGAGGCATAGGGCGCTGGCCGCCATCGCCACCGGCGCCGCGGGATAGAACATGGCCACCATGCCCAGCGTCGCCAGGCCGCCCCGCCCCAGCAAGTCTGCCCATTTCTCCCGTGAGAACTGCCCAAACAGGGAGAAGGTCAGACCCAGGCAGGCGACGCCCACGTAGGTGCTGGTGAGGATCTGCGGCCAGCCAGTCTGCGTGAGAATCTCCTGCCGGACAAAGATGCTGAAGGACAGGACAAACATGGGCGAGCAGATCTTCAGGGCCTCCCAAGCGGTGCGCATGAACGACGCCCCCGAGATGCTGGACGCCACCGCGGCCGTCAACGACGTGGGCGGTGTCAGCTCGCCCCAGACCGAGATCAGGAAGGCGAAGAAATGGGCTACCCACGGGTTGATGCCAAACCGGCTCATGGGCGGCACGATGATGACCGCGACGATGATGTACGTAGCCGTAGGCGGCAAGCCTGTACCCGCCAGCCAACCGAACAGCCACGCCATCACGATGATGGCCGCCACGTGCCACTCGCCCAGCTGCAGCATGAGCTGGCCCATGCGCAGGATAAAGCCCGTAACCGTGAACAGGCCGATCATGATGCCCAGCACCATCATGAGGATGACGATGTAGGCCGCCAGATCCGCGAACGTCTCCAGCGCTTTCGCCAACTGGGCCAGAAGCCGGTGGCCGGCAAAGTCAGGGTGCCGCGCCACGTACTTGTAGTACAGATCGATGGCGATCATCAGCACCAGGAGCGTGAACCCGGCGTACACCGCCGAACGCATGGGGCTGATGTCCAGCACGCCCATCAAAACCACCAGCAGGACGATGCAACCCAGAAAGACCAACGTCTTGAGCTTGTCGTAGAAGGGCACCGGCGGCTGTTTCACCTCGCCCGGCTCGATGTAGCGCAGGCCGATCAGGTAGACCGAGAAGGCCACCACCGCGTAGTAGATGAAACCGGTGGAGAACCCCCGCTGCACCACATCCCAGTAGGTGACGCCCAGGAAGTCCGCCATCATGAACGCGGCCGCGGCCATCAAGGGCGGCATGATGAGACCGCCCATGGAGGCAGCGGTTTCCACGGCGCCCGCAAAGGCCGCCGGGATTCCGTACTTCTTCATGAGCGGGATAGTGACGCTGCCCGTCACCGCGCTGTTGGCAGCGCCGCTGCCGCTGACCATGCCCGTCACCAGTGAACTGACCACGGCCGTCTGGGGGATGTAGTGCTTGTGCCGGCCGAAGACGCCGGTGACTACCTTGAGAAGCGACTCCTGGGTCCCAAAGCCATCACCCACCGCCGCCAGCAGCAGGAAGGCCGCAATGAGCGTCAGACCCATCTGGGGGTACTTGCCGTACACCCCCGTGGTGAGCTCCACCGTCGACGACGTGATGATCCGCTCCAGCGACGCGCCCGGATGCCAGAAGAAGTCGATGGGAATATAGGCGCCCCACAAGGTGTAGCCGATGAGGACCAGGTTGACGATGAACAGAACCGTGTGGGCCTTGCGGGAGATCTCCATCACGAGAAGGAAAAGAATGGTTCCGATGATAACGTCGGTGCTGTTGTAGGCCCCGGCGCGAAAGAGAAACAGATTGGTGTATTCCCGCTCCAGATACACCAGCGGAACCAGGGCTGCAAATACGTAAACCGTTGCGATGATCTGGTTGGCCAGGCGCGGCAGGCGGGGATAGAGTTCGTTGTCCTTGTAGGCCTTGAGAACATAAAGAATGAGGGCCACGGGTACGAGCCGCGTGGCCAGCTTTAGGGGCCCGCCGGCGCCCGTGAAAAAGTACTGCAGCAGCTGTAGGAAGAAGAACAGCGACGTCAGGATCAGCAGCGTACGGGCGTTGACAATCCTCTTAAGCTGTTCCATGGCGGGTGTCGTCTCCTTATCGCTGTTTGGCGGCGGCCACAACCGCTCTCCCGCTCAACCCGCCAGTCTGGCGGAGCCGGCGGATGGGGCCCTGGGGGCCGCGTGCCAGCCCCCGGGCCCTCCGTCGCCATGCGGCCAGTGGCCGCCCTGCCTGCGCCCCGCGGCTGCCGGGCGGTCCTCCAGCCGTTACGGGCCGCCGTTACTGGGCGATCTTCCAGCTATCGTTCCAGGCGCCCCGCTCCTGCAGGAAACGGGCGAGGCCGGCGTGCACCGGGATGTGCGGGTTGGCGGAGATGCCGGCTACCTGCAGGCCGACAAAGTCCTCGGCCAGCGGGCGGAAGCCGGGATCCAGCGCCGGCAGCTGCGGCGCGGCCTTCTCCAACGCCGTCAGGATCTGGTACACCAGCTCCGGATCGGCGTCGGCCCGCATGTTGTAGCCGAACAGGATGGGCACGCCCCAGATCTCGTCCACGCCCACGTCACGGGTGAACGCGTTCTTGGGATCGACCCGCATCGGCACGAGGCCCGCCGCCGCCAGCTTTTCGCGCTCCTCGGCGCTCGGGTTGACGACCTTGACGTCGATCCGGAGCTCGGCTTCCTTCCAGAAGGTTGGCAGCGACGCGCCGGCCGTGGTGTAGGCGCCGGCGCCCACGATGGAGCCGGCCCGCAGGGCGTCCGCCAGCAGCGACGAGTCAATCTCCACGTGGTTGAACTGGTAGCCAAGGGCGTTGAAGATGCGCTGCAGGTTGCTCCAGTTCATGTACCCGGCGGGGGTGAAGTAGACAGGCTTGCCGCTGAAATCGGCCCAAGAGTTGAAGTTGGCCGCCTGGTTGGCCGGCACCGCCAAAAACGTCTCCATCGGGTACACGTAGAGGGTGTGCACGAGGTCGCCGACCCGCGGCGTGAAGCCCTGGTGCGGCCCGACACGATCGTACAGCTCGGTCATGCCCACGTCGGCGGTGTAGGACATCTCCGCCTCGCCGTTCATGGCCGCCCGCATGGCCGCGGTCGTGTTAGGGTACGGATGAACGGTGACCACGTACTGGGACGGCAACTCCCGGTTGAGGACATCCGCCAGGATGCTGGACACTGCATACCCGTAGGAGCCTACGTCGGCGGTGGCCATGCGCACCGGCACCCGCTGCGCCAGGGCAACATTCGACAAAACTAACGACGCGAGTGCCAAAAAGACAAGCAAAATTACTGCAGTCCTACCCATCCACCGAACCACTAACAAACCCTCCTTTTGAAAAAATTCACGGTCGATGGGATCGCAGCACGATTCGATACTTCCACCTTTTCCTTGTTGTCTCCTGCGTCAATCCGACTAATCTTTCTTTAGCTACTTGTATCACCTCCGCTTCGCCCAACACCGTTGTCACTCCCCGCCCGTTGCGGGCGTAGAGGCTGACCCAAGCCCGCCGCTCACCGCCGTCCTCCTCCACCCGCTCGACGCGGCCGCCGAATTGCAGCACGTCGCCGGGAACGTCCATCCCCGTATAGCGGACCTGGATACGGCGGATCATTCCGCTCGCGCCCAGCTCCCGGTGGAGCAGACGGCATAAGAGGGCGAGCTTATAGGGCCCGTGCATGATCACATCGGGCAGGCCCTGCGCCTTGGCAAAAGCCTGGTCATAGTGAATGGGGTTATAGTCCTCCGCAGCCGCCGTCCAGCGCACCAGCATCTCCGTGGTGATGGGTCCCACCACCAATGGCGGCAGTTCGGCCCCTGGTTTCCACTCCAAGCGACTCCCTCCCTCGCGACAGGAACCGCTCGCCTTCGCAACGCTCCTAGCGGCGGACGATGGTCGTGCGCACGATCATGGCCACCTCATCATCGTCCAGCAAATACTCGGTTTCGAAGCGCAAAAACACCATGCGGCCCGTGCGCCCTGTTTTCTCTTGGATGTCCACCAACCGCGTGCGCGCCCGGATGGTGTCGCCCACCTTGATGGGGCGCAAGACGATCAGCTCGTCCTCCCCCCGCACCCGCCGCGTCGCGTGCAGTGGCACCTGGAAACTGCGCTCGTCGCCCGATTCAAAGCGCGTCAAAGGGAAAGTCAATGGCATGGGCCGGCCGCCATAGACGCTTTGCCTAGCGGCTTTCTCGTCGAAAAAGATGGGATTGTCCTCGCCGATGGTCCGGCAAAACCGCTCCACGTCGTTGGCGTATACGGTCAGCGGCTTACCCGGCCCGATCTGGCGGCCGATCAATTCCCAGGCTTCCGGCGGAACCAGGCTCTCACCGACGTCCGCGTCACCTCCGCTGGGCGCGGCGGGCCCCCCGGAGGCGCCGCCAGCCACGCCGCGGGTGCCGCCTGCCGTCCAACCGCTGTCCGGTGCACCGCCCCCGCTGGGTGTACCGTTCACGTCCCGCTCCCCCCTTCCACGTTGCCTCCCGCAGAGCCCCTCTGCCGCGCGGCTACCGCGTCCGCCAGGGCCAGGATCCGGCGCGCCCGCTCCGCGATGGGCTTTTCCACCATGGCCCCGTCCGCCTTGCCTGCTCCGCGTCCCTCGGCGAGGCTCACATCAAAGGCGTCCAACACCCGCCGGGCCCAGGCGACATCGTCGTCGGACGGGGCAAAAGCTTCGTTGATAGCCTCGATCTGGACCGGGTGGATGGCGAGCTTGCCAAAACAACCCAATTCCTTGGCTTGTCGTAGCTCCGCTCGCAGGCCCTGCTCATCCCCGAACGCCGCGTACACCGTGTCCACCGGGGGCTCTAGGCCCGCGACGCGGCTCAGAAGCGCCAAAAGCCCCCGGGGCACCACGTAGCTCAAGCCCCCTGGCAAGGGCCGAATGCCGAGCTCTGTGGCCAAGTCTTCGCCGCCCAGGATCGCGCGCGTCACCCGCCGCTGCCCCTGGACGATGGCGGGCAAGTGCCACAGGGCGGAGGCGCTTTCTACAAAGGGAATGAGCTCAAAGTCCGCATCCGCGCTCCCCGCCGCCCGCAACAAGGCCGCCTCGGCCGTCGCCAGCGTTTCCCTGGACTCGACTTTGGGCACCATATATCCCGTGACGCGCGGGTGGTAGACGGCCTCCAGATCTTTGTGAAACCACGGCGTCATCGCCCCGTTGACCCGCACAAACACCGCCGGGTGCGGCTGGCCCCAGTCGATGCTTTCGAGAAACGCGACGAGGTTGGCCCGGGCCGCGTCCTTGTGCGAAGGTGCGACGCCGTCCTCCAGGTCAAAGATGATCGCGTCCGCGCCGCTGGCGAGCCCTTTTTCCATCTTGCGGGTGTCGCTGGCCGGGGTGAAAAGATAGCTCCGGTACATGCCTCAACCTCCTTAGCCGGGCGTCCCGGCGTCCGGCTCCGCGCGCCGCGCCTCCATGCCCCCGAGCCGCTTGCGCCACTCTTCCCGGGCCCGGCGGTGCAAGTCGTTGCCTTCAGCGTCGATGGCCACGATGGCAGGAAACCGCTCCACCCGCAGGCGGTGGATGGCCTCCGGACCTAGGTCGTCGTAAGCCACCACCTCTACGGCGGTGACGGCCTTGGCCAGCAGCGCCCCGGCGCCGCCCAGGGCCACGAAGTAGACTCCTTGGTGCCGCTGAAACACGCCCGCGGCTTCGGGCGGCCAGTCGCCTTTGCCCATTAGGCCGGCCATCCCGGCGGAGAGGAGCGCTTTCAAGTACGGCCGCAGCCGCGCCGCCGTGGTGGGACCGGCGGAGCCGATGACCTGGCCCGGCTTGGCCGGCGTCGGTCCGACCGCGTAAACGATCCGGCCCCGCAGATCCACGGGCAGCGGTTCCCCGGCGGCCAGGGCCCTGGCCAGCCGTCCGCAGGCGGCGTCGCGGGCCGTGAGCAGCTCACCGGTGATGAGCACCTGGTCGCCTGCCTTGAGCCGCCCAATATCGGCAAGCGAAAGTACCGGATCGACGTACAACTCCGTCGCCATAGACCGTCCTCGCCCACAGCCAGGCCCCGCTCGCGGACCTGGCCTGCTCATAATCCGCACATTCTCAATCAAGCCGGCAGCTGGTCGCGTTACAGCCACATATCCCGGTGGCGGTTGGAGTGGCAGCCGATGTTGACCGCCACCGGCAAACCGGCGATGTGGGTCGGGTACACCTCGATGTTGACGGCCAGGGCCGTCTTGATCCCGCCAAGCCCCTGGGGACCGATCCCAAGCCGGTTGATCTCCTCTAGCAGCTCCTCCTCCAGTGCGCGGATGTCGGGCCGCGGGTGGCGCTGGGTGATGGGGCGGATGACGGCCTGCTTGCTCAAGCGGGCGGCCAGCTCAAAGCTGCCCCCGATACCGACGCCGACGATGACGGGCGGGCACGCCTGGGCCCCTGCCCGTTCGACCGTCTCCACCACAAACCGCTTGACGCCTTCGATCCCGTCCGCCGGGGTCAGCATGGCCAGGCGGCTCTTGTTTTCGCTGCCAAATCCCTTGCAGGCGACGGTGACGTGCACACGATCTCCGGGGATGATGTCAATATGCAGCACCGCAGGCCCGTTGTCCCCCGTGTTTCGCCGCAACAACGGGTCGCCCACCACCGAGTTGCGCAAAAACCCGGTCTTGCTGCCCTCCCGCACGCCGGCGTCCACCGCTTGCCGCAGGTCACCGCCGACCAGGTGCACGTCTTGCCCGATCGCAAGGAACACGATGGTCAAGCCCGTATCCTGGCAGGCTGGCACCCGCTCCTGCCGGGCCAGTTCATAGTTGGCCACCAGTTGCGCGAGGATGTCTCGCCCGAGGGGCGATTGCTCCTCCTCGGCCGCTTGCCGCAAGGCGTCGAGCACGTCGTCGCCGATGCAGTAGTTGGCCTCGACCAGGAGCTCCGCCACGGCCTGCCGGATTGCGTCCACGTGCAGCTGCCTAGGCAAAGCTGTTGCCCGCCTCTCCTGTCCAGGCGTCGCTGCCTCCGCCATGACCAATGTGCCCCCCCGCCGCCGGGATCGCCGCACCGGCTCCCACGCCGGCCGCGACGGGCCACCGGCTACAGCGCGTACTTTTCCAGCAGCCGGTTGGCGATGACGATCCGCTGGATCTCGTTGGTACCCTCGCCGATAATCATCAGCGGCGCGTCCCGGTAGTAGCGCTCCAGGTTGAAGTCAGTGGTGTAACCGTAACCGCCCAGCACCCGCATCATGTCCAGCGTCACCCGGCCGCACATCTCGCTGGCAAACAGCTTGGCTACGCCGGCCTCCAGGTCCACCCGCTCGCCGCGGTCTTTCTTGGCCGCCGCATGCAACACCAGGTGCCGCGCGGCCTCGATCTGGGTGTACGCGTCGGCCAACAGCTGCTGGATAGCCTGGTGGTGGGCGATTGGCTTCCCAAAGGTCACCCGTTGCTGCGCGTAGCGGATCGCGTCCTCAAAGGCGGCCCGTGCCACACCCACCGCCCGGGCGGCCACGTTGATGCGGCCCACCTCAAGGCCGCTCATGACGTGCTTGAAGCCTTGGCCCTCGACGCCGCCTACCAGGTTTTCCGCCGGGACGCGCACGTTTTCAAAGGTGATCTCGCACGTGTCCAACCCACGATAGCCCAGCTTGTGGATGTCCCGGCGCACGGTGAAACCGGGCACATCGTCCACGTGCTCGAAGATGAAGGCCGACATGCCCCGGGACGGCCGCTCGGCGTTGGGATTTGTCTTGGCCAGTACCAACAGACCCGTGCCATGGCGAGAGTTGGTGATGAACGTCTTAGTGCCGTTGATGACGTACGCGTCGCCGTCCCGCACCGCGCGGGTCTGGATGTTGGCCACGTCGGAACCGGCTTCCGGCTCGGTCAGGGCCAATCCCCCGCGGAGCTCGCCCGTGGCCATGCGGGGGAGAAACCGCCGCTTCTGCTCTTCGGTGCCGTAGGCGGCAATGACGTACGCCATGATGGAGTGGGTGCCCAGAACGCCCGCAATGCTCATCCAGGCGGCGGACAGCTCCTCAAATACCAGGGCGTACGTCACATGGTCGAGCCCCGCCCCACCGTACTCCTCTGGGATCGTCAAGCCAAACAGGCCCAGCTCCTTCATGCGGTCAACAATCGGCTGCGGATAGCGGTCATAGGGCTCGTATTCTTTCACTACCGGCTTGATCTCCCGCTCCGCGAACTCCCGCACGACGGCCAAAATTTCCTTTTGTTCTGCGGTCAACTCAAACATCTTTGGTCCTCCTCGCGGGCCGCTTTATGTTGGAACCGGCCCGGCCAGCACCCCATCCCGCCAGAGCGCCTCGAGCTCCGCCGCCGAGCAGCCTGCGTCCGCCAGCACCGCCCACGTGTCCTGCCCCAGCAGCGGCGCCCCGCGGGCGATAGGCTCAGGGGCGCACGCCCCTAGATTGATAGGGACCCGGGGCACCTTGAGGCCCGGAATTTGAGGATGATGGGCAGGCACCAGCATCCCCGCCGCCTCCAGCTGCGGGTCGTGGAGCAGCTGATCCACCGTCTGGATAGGACCACAGGGCACCCCGGCCGCGGTCAGCCGCTCGATCCACACTGCCGCATCGTCCTGTTGGAGGCGCTCGGAGAGCAGGGCATCCAGCTCCGCCCGATTATGCACCCGGCTCGGGTTGTCCTGAAACCGGGGGTCGTCAGCCAAGGGACCAAGCCCGAGCGCCTCGCACAGCCGGCGAAAGAGGCGGTCGTTGGAGATGCCGATCACGATGGCGCCGTCCCGGCACGGGAAGCTCCCGTACGGGGCAAAGGCGTTGTGCCCGCCCCCCTGCCGGGGCGGTACCCGGCCGGTGGCCTGGTAGGCCATCAGGTGGTAATTCATCCAGGCGACGCCGGTTTCAAACAGGGACACCCCAACCCGCTGCCCTTGACCCGTCACGGCGCGATGGTACAAGGCGGTGACAACCGCCAGCGCTCCCCACATGGCTGTTCCACCGTCGAGAAGGGAAACGCCGGCCCGGACCGGCGGCCCGTCGGGCGTGCCCGTGACGCTCATGATCCCGGTACGAGCCTGCAAGATGGAGTCGTACCCCGGCTTAGAGGCGTCCGGTCCCTTTTCGCCAAATGCGGAGACGGAGCAATAGATGAGGCCGGGGCGGATCCGCTGCAGATCGTCGTAGCCAAGTCCCAAAGACTCCGCCTTGCCGCGGCGGAAGTTTTCCACAAACACGTCCGCCTTGGCCACCAGCCGCCGGATGCACTCTTGTCCACGGGGATCTTTCAGGTTGACCGCTATGGAACGCTTGTTGGTGTTGATGGCGAGAAAGTAGACGCCGTGGCCGTTCCAGAGTGGGCCCATGGCCCGGCCCTCGTCACCCTCGTGCGGCCGCTCCACCTTGATGACCTCAGCGCCCAGCTGCGCCAAGATCCACGTGAGGGTGGGACCGGCGATGTTGGTGGTCACGTCGACGACGCGAATGCCTGCAAGCGGGACAGGCAAGCCAATCCCCCCGTGCTCGCGGGCTCCTGGATCCTTGGATCCAACTGCGTGTAATCCGACAGTTCCATCCCCGTCGACATTTTCCTGCCAAACAAAGAACGGCTACTTGAGGGGTTGGCCTTGGCGATATTCGAAGAAATTCCGCTCGGCGTTGGTGATGTGCTCGCAGACGGCCGCGGCAGCCGCTTCCGCGTCCCGCTGCCGCAGGGCCGCCAAGATGCGGCGATGCTCGCTGACCGAGCGTTCCGCCCGCCCGGGAAGGAATAGAGGACCGTACACCGTGTCGCCGATCCAAACGCGTTGGATCAGCTCCAGCAAGCGCGGCGAGCGCGCGCCCGCGTGGATGATGTGGTGAAAGGCGTGGTTGAGCTCGACAAATCGGTCGCCGTCGGCTGCGGCCGCGGCCGCGGCCATCTGTTCGTTGATATGCTCAAGCCGCAGCCACTCATTGGGCTCGAGGCGGGCGGCGGCCAACCGCGCCGCGTGGCCTTCGAGCAGCCGCCGGAGCATGTAGATCTCCTGCATATCCGCGGCCGTGTACTCCCGGACAAACACGCCGCGCCGCGGCTGGTACACCACCAGCCCTTCGGCCTCCAGCCGCCGGAGCGCTTCCCGCACCGGCTGCCGGCTGATGCCAAGACTCTTGGCCAGCTCCTCCTGGACGAGCTTTTCGCCGGGCCGCAGGCGGCCTTCCAGGATCGCCTTGCGGATGTGGCGGGCCACCAGTTCCCGCAAGGACGTGATCAGCTCTTCCGGCAGCGGCTCCAGCACCCCGCCCTGCACTTTCATGCTGTCCACCTCTTGACGGGCTGCCCGGGCGCGTGCCCGCTGCGCCTCCATTTCCTCGTCAAAACCTGCCTGATCGACGGCAAAGCCCCGCTCCGCGGCAAAGTCCACGGTCAAATCCAGCGGAAAACCGAAGGTGTCATAGAGCAGAAAAGCCTGCTTGCCGGACAGCTCCTTACGCCCTTCCGCTTCCGCTTCGCGGAGCATCTGTTCCAGAATCTCCAGCCCTTCGGAAAGCCGCTCGAGAAAGCGCTCCTCCTCGTGGCGGATCACCCGCTGGATAAATTCCCGCTTCTCCACCACCTCCGGATAGAAATCGCCCATGATCTCGCCGACGACCGGCACCAGCTTGTACAGGAAAGGTTCCGTCAGGCCGAGTTCCCGCCCGTAGCGGACCGCCCGCCGCAACAGGCGCCGGATCACGTAGCCCCGCCCTTCATTTCCCGGCAGGGCCCCGTCGCCGATGGCGAAGACAATGGT
>LZRQ01000113.1 GCA_002159155.1 Firmicutes bacterium ZCTH02-B6 | reverse complement strand
AACCGGCGAATCCATAGTTCCCTGGGATACCGGACTCCGAAGGAGTATCACGAAGCGATCCTGAGAAAAACGGTGACTCCTACCCCGATCAAGCTATAACTGTCCAAAGATCGGGGGCCAACGCGCCTCAACAACCCTCCGCTTGCCAAGGCCATCCCCTCTCTCCTGCTGCCGTGCCGCCCGCATGGCCGCCTAAGCCCCTGCTCAAAAAGAAAAAAGCGCATGCCCGGCCAGCGATCTACGCTGACCGACCATCCGCTTGGTGCACTCCTGCGGGGTTAGCTGACGGGCTCGGACGCCAAGCTGCCCTACCCGGCTGCCGCCGGGATTCACCCCAACAACTTTGGGTCCCCCGCGCCCATACTTGGGCTTCGGAGCAACAGATCTCTTCAGAGACGGGCGACGGTTACCCGCGCCGTGCTAAGAGCCTTGTCCGATCTTCTATGGCTCCATCGTCCTAAAGATTACCACATCCTCCGCCGCGATCAAGCGGGATCCGCGCATGCCTCAAAGGATCTTCCGGCCAATGTGGGAGGGCCGCGTCTGCTCCAACGCGGCCCTCCGTCTCGCCTCTAGAGCAGCTGCCACTGGCGCAGCCGCTCTAGCACCTCCGGCGATTCGGTCATCCAGTCCCGCTTTTCGTGCAGCCGGCCGCTGCGCTTGAGGTAAGCGATGTGCAAGGCCCGGACCGTGGCCCGGTCCACCCCGGCCGCGGCCAAGGCGTGGGCGACCATCTCCCATGGCTCCTTCCATCCCGAGCGCTGCAGGGGGCCAGCCAGTTCCTGGAACCGCTCCATCACCTTGTCGCGCACGGCTTCGCCCAAGTAGTCATTGACGACCGCCATCGCGTGGCCGTACTGCTCAGCTCGCCGGTAAAGATCCCACATGCCGCCTAGCCCACCGCTCACCGCGTTGCTAACACCTCATCGAGTCGGTCGTTCATCCGTTCTCAAAAATGACCCGGCGCGCGGGCGCCCTCAATGGGCGCCCTGCCCCTTCCACAGCTTGCGCAGAACCGTCTGCAAGATGCCTCCGTTGCGGTAGTACGCCACTTCGACGGGCGTGTCGATGCGGGCGATGGTCCGGAAGCTGAACTCCGACCCATCCGGCCGCACGGCCCGCACCACGACCTCCTGCCGCGGCCGTAGGTCCCGCAACCCCTCGATGTAAAACACCTCTTCCCCGGTTAGCCCCAGGCGCTTGCGGCCCTCACCGGGCATGAACTGCAGTGGCAGGACGCCCATGCCCACCAGGTTGCTGCGGTGGATGCGTTCGTAGCTCTCCGCGATGACCGCCCGCACGCCCAGCAGGAAAGAACCCTTGGCCGCCCAGTCGCGCGAGCTGCCCGAACCGTACTCCTGGCCCGCGACGACGACGACCGGGATCCCTGCCTCCTTGTACTTCATCGCCGCCTCATAGACGGTCATCAGCTCACCCGTGGGCAAATACCGGGTCCAGCCGCCCTCCTTACCCGGCACCAGCTCGTTGCGAAGCCGGATATTGGCAAACGTACCCCGCATCATGACCTCATGGTTGCCCCGGCGTGAGCCGTAGGAGTTGAAGTCGCGCGGGTGCACGCCCCGTTCCTGCAGCCACCGGCCGGCCGGGCTGTCGGCCGGGAACGCGCCGGCGGGCGAGATATGGTCGGTCGTGATCGAGTCGCCGAGCATCACCAGCGTCCGTGCACCGATGATATCCGCGATTTCCCCCGCTTCGTCCGGCATGTCAGCAAAGAAGGGCGGCTCCTGCACGTAAGTCGAGCTCGCATCCCACTCGTACAGGTCGCCCTCCGGCACCGGGAGGCTCCGCCACTCGTCGTCGCCGTCGAAGACCGACGCATAACGCTCCCGGAACATCTCCGGCCGCAGCGCCTGCGCGATGGTGTCCCGGATCTCTTCCTGCGACGGCCAGATGTCTTTGAGGTAGACGGGACGCCCCTCGCTGTCGTAACCGATCGGGTCGCTGGTCAGGTCGATATCCACGGTACCGGCCAGGGCGTAGGCGACCACCAGGATCGGCGACGCGAGGTAGTTGGCTTTCACCAGCGGGTTGATGCGGCCCTCAAAGTTGCGGTTGCCGCTGAGCACGGCGGCCGCCACCAGATCGCGCTCTTTGATGACCTCGGCCACTTGCTCGGGCAGAGCACCGCTGTTGCCGATGCAGGTGGTACACCCGTAGCCGACCACGTGAAAGCCCAACTGCTCGAGGTACGGCAAGAGACCGGCGGCCTCGAGATAGTCGGTGACGACCCGGGAGCCAGGCGCCAGGCTCGTCTTTACGTACGGTGCCACCTTGAGCCCCCGCTCCACCGCCTTCTTGGCCAAGAGGCCCGCGCCGACCATCACCGAAGGGTTGGACGTGTTGGTGCAGCTGGTGATGGCCGCGATAACCACCGAACCGTGGGCGAGCTCCGTCGCCTGCCGGGTCGCCACGGCCACACCTCCGCCGGACGCCGCGGGCGCCGCCTCGCCCTTGCCGAAGTAGTCCCGCAGGGCGGTACGGAACGTCTCCCGCACCTTGCCCAGCGCCACCCGATCCTGGGGCCGGCGGGGACCGGCGAGGCTGGGCTCCACGGTGCTCATGTCAAGCTCAAGGACTTCCGAGAACTCCGGTTCCGGCGTGTCATCGGTGCGGAAAAGGCCCTGCTCCTTGTAGTACCGCTCAACCAAGTCCACGAGTTCGGGGTCCCGACCCGTGAAGCGCAAGTACCGCAGCACCTCGTTGTCCACCGGGAAAAACCCGATGGTTGCCCCGTACTCGGGTGCCATGTTGCCGATGGTCGCCCGGTCCGCCAGTGGCAGGCGGTTGAGGCCTTCGCCAAAGAACTCCACGAACTTGCCGACGACGCCGTGCTTGCGCAGCATCTGCGTGACGGTCAACACCAAGTCCGTGGCCGTGGCGCCCTCGGGCAGTTCCCCTGTGAGGCGCACACCGACGACTTCGGGGATGAGCATGTAGTAAGGCTGGCCGAGCATGACCGCCTCAGCTTCAATGCCTCCCACGCCCCAGCCCACGACGCCCAGCCCGTTGATCATGGGCGTATGGGAGTCGGTACCGAGAACGCTGTCAGGGAACACGACCGCCTCGCCGTCGACCTCCCGCCACTGGGCGACCTTAGCCAAGTACTCGAGGTTTACCTGGTGCACGATGCCGGTGCCCGGCGGCACGACCCGGAAGTTGTTAAACGCCTTCTGCGCCCACCGCAGGAGCATGTACCGCTCCCGGTTACGCTCAAACTCCTTTTGGACATTGAACAAAAACGCATCCGGAGTGCCAAAGGCGTCCACGATGACAGAGTGATCGATGACCAGATCCACCGGGATTAGCGGGTTGATGCGCTTGGGATCACCGCCGCGCCGGGCGATGGCCGAACGCATCGCTGCCAGGTCAACCACGCACGGCACGCCGGTGAAGTCTTGGAGCAGCACCCGGGCCGGCATGAACCCGATTTCCTGCTCCGGAACACGGCCGGGCCGCCAGCCAGCCAACGCCAGCACCTGCTCCTCGGTCACCGCGAACCCGTCGCAGTGGCGCAGCAGGCTCTCCAGCAACACCCTCAGCGAGAAGGGCAGACGGGAGACGTTGGCCACGCCCGCCTTCTCCAGCGCGTCCAGCCGGTAAATAACCGCCTTGCCGCGCGCGGTCTCCAACGTGCTTCGACTACCAAACGGATTGACCGCTGCCATAACGTTCTCCTTTCCGTCGCTACTCTGTACAGCCAACCCCGGTGTTACCGGGCACAAGCAGCAAAAATTCGCTCCTCAGGGGCATTGTACCACAACCGGCAAACCCATTGTGTGCCTTTGACGCGTCGCCGCCCATTGCGGTATGATCGTGCCGTCTCCCCGGAGGTGAAGCTGGTTGATGGCCCGGTTTCCCCGCGCACGCAAGGCCCGCATTCCCCATGCGCGCCTGTTTGGCAAGCACCTGCGCGCCTTGCGCAATGACGCGCACATCGCCCACCTGCTAAAACAGAACCTGGAGTTGAAAGCCCTAGTGAGGGCCATGGCCGAAAAGCTACTCGATGGGAAACCGCCGCGCGAGGTGCGGCGTATCCTGTACGAAGTGTTACTCGAGCAGCGGCGCATCTACAACGAGGCACTCACCCGGCAGGCCATCCGGCAAGCCCGGGACGTGAATGAGCTCGTGGCTATGCTCGACGAGATCCGCGAACACGATGGCTTCCCTCGGGGCGGAACTGCATAAGCCCAGGACATCAACGTTCCGTTTCGCCCCTTAGCCTTGCTGCCCCAACCGGGCGACGATCCCCAGCACTAGCCGTGCAAAATTGCCTGCCGCCCGGACGGTCGTCTCCATGACCTCCTCGTGACTGAGAGGCTCCGGCTGGAGGCCCGCGGCCAGATTGGTGATGCAGGAGATGCCTAGCACCCGCACGCCCATGTGGCGCGCGGCGATCACCTCAGGCACTGTCGACATCCCAACCGCGTCCGCACCCAAAATGCGAAATGCCCGAATTTCCGCCGGCGTTTCATAAGAAGGCCCGCTGACGCCCAAGTACACTCCTTCCCGGAGCACGAGCCCCGCTTCCTCTGCCACCGCCTTGGCCAGCGCCCGCAGCTCCGGGTCATACGCGTTGGTCATATCGGGAAACCGAGGGCCGAAAGCGTCGTCGTTGGGTCCGATGAGAGGATTAGCACCAAAGAAGTTGATGTGGTCTGAGATGAGCATCAGGTCTCCAGGCTGGAACCCGGGGTTGAGGCCACCCGCCGCGTTGGTGACGATTAACGTCGTCACGCCCAGCTCCCCCAGGACGCGCACGGGCCGGACCACGTCGGCCATGGTGTAACCTTCATAGTAGTGCACGCGTCCCTGCATCGCCCACACGGCCGTGCCGTTAAGACGGCCTGCCACCAAGCGGCCCCGGTGGCCCTGCACCGTCGAGGCTTGAAGGTGAGGAATGTCCGCATAGGAAACCGCAACGGCGTCCTCGATCCTGTCTGCCAGCTGCCCAAGACCCGACCCGAGAACGAGGCCGACCTTAGGCCGTAGTGCGACCCGCTCTGCCACGTAGGCTGCCGCCGAACGTACCCGCTCTCGCTCCGTCATGCCCACGCCACCGCCTTCCCCCGGCTGAAACCGCTCGGATTATGCGCCATCGGGTCCGGGATCGCTGGGGACCGCGGCCCGGGCCAGTTGGTCAGCCCGCTCGTTCCAAACGTCCCCGGCATGGCCGGCTACCTTTACCCAATCGACCCGATGTGGCCGCATGACCCACAAAAGCTCCCGCCACAGATCTTGATTTTCCACCGCCTTGCCTGCGGCTGTGCGCCAACCGTTGGCCTGCCAGCGCTGTACCCAGCCGCGCTGGAACGCATTAACCAAGTACGCGCTGTCGCTGTGGATGCGGACGTGACAAGGACGCCGCAAGGCCCTGATCGCCTCGATGGCCGCCGTCAACTCCATGCGCTGGTTGGTGGTAGAGCGCTCGCCGCCGCTCAGTTCCCTACGGTGCTCGCCGTACAGGAGCACCGCCGCCCAGCCTCCGGGGCCCGGATTGCCCCGGCAGGCCCCGTCAGTGTACACATCCACGACAGGCAGGCGGTCTCGTGCTGTTGGCGCGGGCCGGTCGTCCCGTTCCACGTCACTGCGTCAACGTGTTGAAAAGCCGCTCGACAAAGTCGGGCCGGGCGTTGGTGATAAGCGTCAGCCCCACCATCGTCAACAGGGCAAAGGTCAAGTTGGCGAACCCACGCAGGCGCGGCGGAATTTCAAAGGGAGGCAGGCGGCGCCCACCCATGACCAAACCGGTGAGCCCGGTCATGAAGGCACCAATCCCGATGATGACCAGGACCAGCTCGCCCCAGATCCCGGGGAACAAGTTCTCCAACACGTCCACACTCAACTCCTCGCGCTTCGGTGACGCCCGTGAAATGGCGGTGAGCGGCCCGGCTAGGATGCCGCCCGTCAGGGCGGCCGCGCCTGGCCCAAGATACCTTATAGTTCTATTTTATGGTAGGATAGCCTAAGGGACAAGCCCGCACTTGTCCCGACGCTGGCGGGGAGGACGGCGCAATGCAAGCAGCAGCCCTGATCTTGCTGGGATTGGCGGCCGGCGCCTTGAGCGGCATGCTCGGCGTCGGAGGCGGGATTATTATCGTTCCTGCCCTTAACCAGTTGTTCCACTTGCCCATGAATCAAGCCGTCGGTACGTCCTTGCTCATCATTATCCCGACCGCAGTTGTGGGCAGCCTCACCCACTACGCGCGCGGCAACCTGCAACTGCCCGTCGCTCTCCTAGTGATGATCGGTGCCGTGAGCGGGGGATATTTGGGTGCGCGCCTGGTGGCCGTAATACCTGAGCTGGTGCTAAAGCGCCTCTTCGCCCTCCTGGCGCTGTACACCGCAATTCGCCTCTGGTTTAGCCGGTAAGCGGTGGCGCCGCCGCGGCCACGCCTTCCGGCAGTGGCAGCGCCGGCGACCGTCCCTGCTGGCAACGGCTGGCGGCCGTCACAAGCGTTCGGCCGCCAGCCGGGCCTCCCACTGTTCGCGCCATGTCCGGGACAGGCCGACCTGATGGAGGACGGCACGCGCCTGTCCCTCTTGTCCTGTCCGCAAGCACGCCTCCAGGGCCAGTTCGACGGTGGCAACGTGATCCTCCCGCTGCCACGGATTGAGCCGCGACACGGCCACCGCGATGGCAGGCGCAAGGGCCGCGGTTGCCCCCCATTCGCCCGCCTCCGCCTGCAAAGCTGCCAGCCGACCTAGATTGTCCAGATCCTCGGGCAGGCGCCGGGCCACTTGCCGGCTCAGCGAAAGCGCCTGCTCCTTGTCGCCCGCTCGCAGAGCGATGGCGGCTGCCTGTGCGACCAGCTTTGGATCGTCCACCCGTTCGGCCGCCCACAGCAAGCTGGCAATGGCGCGCTCTGGTTCTGCGGCTGCAACGCGGCGCGCGTAGGCAGTAGCCACCGCTGCCAGCGCCTCCCCAGGCGACGCATCGGGCTTGTGACGCAATCCCCGCCGGTACGCCCGCCATGCCTTTTCCGGTTCGGCCGTGCCCCACAGTCCCGCCAGTTCGAGATAAAGATCCCCACGCAGCTCCAGGGGAAACTGCTCCACTTGCTCCTCCCAGTCGTCGCGTACCCGCAGCCGAAGGGCTGCCGCCCGCAACACCCGCTGCAGCGACTCATCGCCGGGCTGTGCCATGGCCGCCGCTGCCGCCTGCCGCAAATGCTCCCATCCCCGCTGGCGCCCGGCGTCCAGCAAATGCTCGCCCAAAGTCAGCAGGATCCCGCTGCGACTTTTGGGAAGGCGCGCGGCCAGCCTTGTCATAAACAGTTCGAAGCCCCCGTGCCAGCCTTGTTTCTGGCAGAAACGGGCCAACCGCATCAAACTTTCATTGTCCTTACCGTAGCGGCGCAACAACTCTTGCACGTAACCAGCAAACTCTTCCCGCTGCCCTTCCTGAGCCAGCTGCCGAAGGCGGGCCATCTCCGCCGGCAGCGACTCACGGGCGGTCTTTTCGCCCACCGGGTTTCCCCCTCCACTCATGGCACGGACTATGGGGTAGGACCCATTCTAATCCGGGACCCGTGCGGTGTAAATACCGGTGCGGCTGCCCAGCGGAACCTTGTCGGTCAAGCGCCCGGACCGGGCCGGAGGAGTGGCCGCCTGTGCCACGAATTTTTCTCCTTGAGAGGAAGGGATTGAAAGATGAAAGCAGTACGCATCCATGCCCACGGGGGACCCGAAGTATTGCGCTACGAGACCGTGCCGGACCCCGTTCCCCGTGCGGACGAGGTGCTGGTTCGGGTCCGGGCATGTGCCCTTAACCATCTTGACATCTGGAATCGCAAGGGGCTGCCTCGCCCCATGGTTCCACTCCCCCATATTCTCGGCTCCGACATCGCGGGCGAAGTCGTCGCGGCAGGTGAGCTCGTGGACGACCTGAAACCCGGGGACGCGGTCATCCTCAACCCGGGGGTCAGTTGTGGCCGCTGCCGCTACTGCCTCAGCGGGCAGGACAACATGTGCGCGCAGTACCATCTGCTCGGCGCGGGGCGGAACGGCGGCTATGCCCAGTTGGTCGCGGTTCCCCGGGCCAATGCGATCCGCAAGCCGGCCAATCTGACCTTCGCGGAAGCGGCGGCGGTCCCGCTCGTGTTTCTCACGGCTTGGCACATGCTGGTCACCCGCGCCCGAGTACAGCCCGGGGAAGAGGTGTTTATTTGGGGGGCGAGCAGCGGCGTCGGTAGCGCGGCAATCCAGATTGCGAAACTCCTGGGCGCGCGCGTGATCGCCGCCACACAGGGCGAGGAGAAGGAGGCCAAGGCCCGGCAACTGGGCGCGGATTCGGTCATCGACTATAAGACCACCGACGTTCTCCGGGCCGTGCGCGACATGACGGGAGGGCGCGGCGTGGACGTGGTGTTCGAGCACGTGGGAGAGGCCACATGGGACGCCAGCATCAGGATGCTGGCCAAGGGAGGCCGGCTCGTCACGTGCGGCAACACGTCGGGCTGGCAGGGCCAGACCGATATCCGCTACGTGTTTGCGCGGCAACTCTCCATCCTCGGGTCCTATATGGGCAGCAAAGGCGAGCTGCTGACCCTGCTGCCATGGGTCGAGGCCGGCCGCTTACGGCCCGTGGTTCATGCAGTCCTTCCGCTCGAGGACGCGGCCGAGGCCCACCGGATTCTGGAGTCCCAGGCACAGTTCGGCAAGGTGGTGTTGGAGCCGCCAGCGGACTGACGACGCCCTGCCGGGACATCCGAAAACTGTTCACGGCTGTCCCCTACCCCGGCACACATCAAAACCTCGGCTTAAACAACCCAACCCATTACCTTGATATCTCTTAGGTCCTCACTAAACATCTCTTGACACCCCATTGCATACTTGCTATAGTTGGGGTGGAAGCGAAAGGCGCGCGCACCTGAAACTTCCGGCAACCGGGAGTGGACAAAATAGGGCCACCGGGCGCCTGAGCCCGGCCGGAGGTGATTCAGGTGTACATCAATCTGGTGCACACCATGCAGCTGGCGTTGCTCATGCACGAGGAGCGCGCCCGTGAGGCGCTTGGACTCAGGGAGATCCGTCCTGGTGGGCCGGTGGACGTCTATGGGACCTCCCGGGATCGCCGGACAAAATCGAATCGGAGCCGGGAGGCACGCTCCTGGGCGCTGCGGCCCCACCGCAACGAGGGGTGACCGTCCGGGGCTGGAAGCGGCGTCACTAGCAGGATCAGCGAGAGGCGGGCTAAACCCGCCTCTCGCTGATCCGAGCCTCTTCATCTTCTCGACGTTGCCGCGCGGCAAACGGCGCGAGAGCAACTACCGGTGACCGGCCGCTGGCGCCACGGGCTCCACGTCCTGAAACCGGTCAGCCACCCGTCGCATGACGTCGGGCATGGCCGTGTACTCCATCTCCTCAAGGGGAAGCCGGTGCGGCTCGAAAGGTCCCATCCGGCGCATCATCTCCGCCATCTCCAAAGCCGTCTGCCGAGCCTTGTCGAAGCTGGGATCGCCGAACATGTCGCGCGGTCCCACCAACTTGCCCTCGCTGATCTGGAACCCGTAGGCCACGACGCGTGGCGGGCCGTCAAAGCGGCTGGTGTCCGCCTGATGAAACCCGACAGGCATGATTGGACCGCAGTGGGACCCGCGCATCCAGCCTTCCACGAAGTGGGGCTGGGCAAACGCCTCCAGCGCCTCACCCACCGCCGGCAGCCCACTCTGGCACCGGACGATCAGCACCGGGTCGTCCTTGCCCACGTACCTGCCGGCGATCAGGCTCAAGCGCTGGGTGGAGGTCGTCGCAACGGGCTCAGTGCCACCCGCCTGGTACACGTTGCGGATGACGAAACGGCTGGGGGAACCAATGAAGCTCAGGAGGTCGTAGTTCTCGCTGGGCGTGTGGAAGCGGGCGATCCTGTTTTCCCTCAGGTCCAAGATTTCGAAATCAAATCCCCCGTGCATCTTGGGATCGATGACAAGCCCGGGGGTGTTGAAAGGATCGGCGAACATCCGGTACACCGGCAGGTTCCAGGCGCCCGGGCTCGTCTTGTCACCCAGGAAGACGATCACGGGCTCGCTTTGGCGTTCCTCAAACTCCATCTCGGCCACCCCAGGCCCAAGGCCCTTCACGGTCCCGGCGAAGGCGTCCTTGAGCAGGTCCTGGCCTGCCCCGTAAAGCTTGAGCTCTTTGGCCACCGCCGTCGTTGCCTGGAATACCTCCCAGGCGGCCCCGTGCACCAGCTCGCTATCGGGCCCGTGCCGGTGAGTCATAATTAACGCGATATCGTCGCCGACGCGGCCGACGCAGAAGTCTTCGATCAATCCGTGGTCCTTGCGCTTCTTGAGCTCCGCCTCCGCGGTCCGCATCATCTCCGGGTGCACCGCCGAGTGCCCCACAAATCCGCCCGTATCCGCCTTAATCACCGACAAGGTGATCATTGCGCGTGTGAGACCTCCTCAAATTGTTACCCGCAGCCGGGAGCAACGGACTGCGGGCGTGATAAAAAGCAAAAAGGGCGCGCGCGAGCCAGGCTGCCCAGCCCGGACAGCCCCGCGGGCAACCCCTGTGACCACTGACGCCCCCTCTGTCCCCGCGATCGCTCACGGGATTTAAGGAACGCCTCACGACCGTGATCGAGCCGAGTGGCATCCGCCGATTGCTCGATGAACCACTTCCTCGTCAACTTGCCCCTGACATCGGGTTGGGCAAGTCCAGGCGCTTCTTCCTATTCGGTTGTCGTCATGCCGTCGGAACGGCTCCAGATCGGTCTAAGGCGTCGCCCCCTTTCTTCCTTGTCATCGGTCCCAGCCGCCAAATCGTGCGAGGCAGGCGCTCAAGAGCGCGCGATTCGCACCCCGAGGCCGGAGCAGCCGGGGGTATTGGCACCTTATGCCGATGCCGTTCGCGGATGACACCGCGAAGTGCCGATGACAAGGAATTATAGGACGATTATACCACTCGACAGGCAGCGTGTCCAGCTTGACAAACCCCTGCC
>LZRQ01000112.1 GCA_002159155.1 Firmicutes bacterium ZCTH02-B6 | reverse complement strand
GAGTCGTCCCTCGCGGCCTACTTTGCAGGCCGGTCCCGCCAGTACAACGCCTGGGAGTGGTACATCGTCCGGTGGTTGGGGGAGGACTTGATCCCACCCCGGCGCCCGGCCGATGAGGCCGCTGTCCGCGACAGCGCCGGACTACTGCCGGCGGCCGCACCGGTCGATACCCCATCGGACGACGGCGTCGATACCCGATCGGAACACGGCGATGAATCGTTCATCCTGCGCCCGGGCCAAGCCGTCTTCGGCGCGCTGGGCCCGGCCAGCGTATACATTCAAGGCCGTTACGCCGATCTATACGGCTTTGAGGGCGCCGCAGGGCAGGAAGCCGTCGTGCGCTTGGAGTCGCGGGATTTTGACGCGCTGGTGTACCTGCTCGACGACGAAGGCGACGTGCTGGCCTATGACGACGACTCCGCCGGCGGCACGAACGCCTTGATCCAGCAGGCGCTGCCTTACACCGGCAACTACTTGGTGATGGTCACATCGGTCTTCCCAGGCGAAACGGGCTCTTACGTCCTCTCTGTCGCGGGCGCGGGTTCTGCGCCGGACATCGATTTTGACCGTATCGTGGCGCTCGTCAACCGCCTGCGAAGCCCCAGTCAAATGTCCGATGCGGAGCTGATGGAAACGGAGGCGGCCTTGTACGCGCTGCTGGAGCTGACGCAAGAAGAGTTGCTGGAGCGGTTCGCCCGGACGCTGGCGCCTTGACGGGAGGAGCCGGCATGCGGAGTCTCCGCACCGCAAGGCATGGGCTTGGAGCCGCCGCTTGTCGGCGGCAGGCAAGCGATGACGCTGGGCGAGCTCAAGCGAGCGCCCGCACAGAGTAGGGGGACATCATGAAAAATCTGCAGAGGTTTCCATGGCTGAACGCCCTAGTCGCCGCCGTCTTGCTGGTGAGCGGTTGGGCCGTACCCTCGTTGGCACAGTCGGGGGAAGAGCTCGTACTGAGCCAGGCTGTCACACTGGTGCCCGGCATGGAGGCTAGCTTCGTGATCGGGGAGAGGGGCGTCCAGGGAATTCTCGAGCGCACGGGGTTTTACCTTGACGCCTCCGATGAAGAGCTGGCCGCGGCCGAGCAGTCCACGTCTCTTGCCGTTTGGGCTCACTACGTGGTGCTCACGCCGGACCCCGCCACGGGGGCGCCGCGTCTTCAGGTGGAAGCCCAGCCCATCGATCCGGACACCTTTCAGGCGCTGGCCGCGGACATGTGGCGGGTCACGTACGTCATCGAGGGCGATCAAGCCGTTCGCCTCGAGGGCAGCCAGGTGCCCGAGGAGTACGCCGATCTGGTGGAGCCATCCTGGCTGGCCGAATGGACGCTGACGCCCCTGGAGCAGATGCCGGGCGAGGCGCTGCGACCGGGCGACACATGGCAGGCGACGCCCGACGTGGACCTCGAGGACTTCCCCTATGGGCAGCTCGAGCCGGTCGGTCCCTTGGCGGGGACGTTCGCCGGCTGGGAGGACCTCCCGGAGCTCGGCGTGCGGGCGGCGTACATTTACGAGACCTTGCGGGGAGCGAGCGAGTCGCGGCAGTGGGTCACCCCGCTTGTGCCCGGCGACGTACGGTTTGAGGTGGACATGGCCAGCCACTTCTGGTTTGTGCCCGGCGAGTTTCCCGCCCAGGCCATGCGGGAGTTGTACGGTACCATGGATCTCGTGGTCGGCCCCTCCTCCGGGGCGCCGGCTGGCCTCGAGGGAAGTGTGACCTTTTACGTATCCTACGAGCAGCTCATCGTGCGCTTGGCCGACGGCGTGCTCCCGGCGGAGGCGGCTCAGGAAACCGGTGGCGACGTCTTGCGTCGCGGCGACGTCGTGTCGGGGTATCTCGGGCCCGGGAGCCAGGAGCTGGAGGAAGGACTGTACGGTGACATCTACGAGCTGTACGCGGCGGCAGGCGAGCCATTGACCATCCGGCTGCAGTCTGCCGACTTTGACGCCTTCCTGGCGCTGTTCAACGACTTCGGCGAAGTGGTGGCCTACGACGACGACTCGGGCGGCGGCACCAACTCCTTAATCCGCTTCACGCCGCCTTCCACCGGGATCTATTGGGTCGTGGTCACAACGTTCTTTCCGGGGGAAACCGGCCGCTACCGTTTGTCGACGGATTAGACGTGTTGTCGATGCGTCTTGAGGAGCGGTCGCTACGCGAGCCGGACCAGTTGGCCAAGGGCTAGCCGCTCGACGCGATCCAGGCTTGTCCCGGACGGGCAGAGGAGCAGGTGGCCCGGGCAGCGGCAGTCGCTGGCGCCGAAGCGGCGGACGGCGATTCGGGCGTCGAGGGTTTGCGCCAGAAGCCGGGCCAAGCGGCATTCCCCGTCGCGGGTGCCGTCCACGAGGGAGACCGCGACGATGTTCGCATGCGGTCTTATGTAGTCGATGTGCCAACGAAGGGGCTTCTCCGGTTTCAGATGGCGGGCGATGCGGGCGGAGCGTCGCCGTTGGGCGGTGCCGATGTACGCGTATAGTCCCGGCGCAAGGACGAAGCTCCCCAGACTGCCGGCGGCAGTCCGCACAGGGCGCGGGATTTGCAGCCAGAGGACGTAAAGCCCGCTGTCGGCGTGGTCGGGGTGGGGTTGCAGCCGGCTGGCGTCCGTTGCCCGGGCGCCGGTTGTCCGGAGGTCAAAGGAGTTCCTTGTCTCCATAGTGTTTTCGCTGGCCGCGGTTGGAATGAACCGCGGCCCTTTCATTGTCGTCTGTGTCAATAGCTTTCCTCTCTCAGAGGATGCTCCCTGCCGCTTCTGCATTTCCCTGCCGCATGCCGGGTGGGCAGGCCGTCCAGGCTGGGTGGGCAGGCGGTTTCGCCCTCGGAAAGGTAACTGGATTCATCGGTGTGCTGGGAGATAAAAGGAGTGGCGGCGAGCCAGGCGAAATGTTACTTTCAAAAGTAAAGTGGCCGTGATGCCGGCGTGGGGGGATGAGCATGAGCAGCAAGTCCAAGAAGAAATCGAAGTCGGGCAAGTCCGGATCGCTGCAGTGGGCGGTGGGCGTCGCCGTCGTGCTGGTGGCCTTGCTCATCGGGGCCCAGTGGTGGGCCAACCGGCAAGACAATGAAACGATCACCCGGGCGGCGGCTTACTACGAACAGTTTCCAACCCAGGGCACCCGTATCGGTTCCCCCAACGCACCGGTGCACGTCGAGGAGTATTTTGACTTCCAGTGCCCGCACTGCCACACCGCCAAAGACCAGGTGGTAAAGCGGCTGCTGGATGAGTACGTGGCTGAGGGCAAGGTCCAGTTCACGTACCGGTTTTTCCCGATTCTCGGGCCGGAGTCGGTGCTGGCCGCCCAGGCCGCCTACTGCGCGATGGAGATGAACGCCTTCTGGCCCTACCAGGAGTTGCTCATGTCCAAGAAAGGGACCGGCAACCGCGGCACCTACAGCCGGGACAACCTGATCGATTATGCCCGGCAGATGGGCTTGGATGGCACCGCGTTCCGCGACTGCCTGGACGGTGAACGGTCACTGCAGCACGTCCGGCAAGCTTACGACCAGGGCGTGCGTATGGGCATCCTGGGGACGCCGACGTTTGTGGTCAACGGCCAGGTCGTCAATATGACCAGCTGGGAGGACATCTTCGGTGTCATCGACCGGGCGCTCGCAGCCGCAGCCCGCTAAAGCGGCCGTACGGGCCCGCTGGCCGCTGGGGCTCTTGGGCTTGAGCCTGATCGGGGCCGGGATCTCGGCCTACTTGTGGCGCGCCAAGGCGGGCGAGATGTCCCTCATCTGCGGCCCGGTGGGCGACTGCGTCACGGTCAACGCCAGCGCTTACTCAGAGGTCCTGGGCGTGCCCGTGGCGCTGCTGGGCACCCTCATGTACACGAGCCTGGCCGCCGTGCTCCTGGTGGAGTGGCGGCGGCCGGGCACGCCGCTGTCTACGGTGGGATTTTCCCTGGCCCTGGCCGGAGCGCTGTTCTCCCTCTACCTCACCGGTCTTGAAGCCTTTGTCATCGGGGCCTACTGCATCTGGTGCCTCACCTCGTGGGTGCTGATCACCGTCATCGCGCTCGTGTGGGGCCGGGCGCTGCGCCGCTCCGCGGCGTAAGGCGCGCGGCCCCGCGGGCCCGCGAGGCCTGTTCGCTGTAGTCACCCCGGCCGAACAACCGCCATCAGGTCCACCCCATCAGGCTCGTTACATCATGCTTCCACAGTGAAGCGGCATGGCTTGCGAGAACCTATGCCGTCAGTTGTCGTTTGACGGACTGCCTTTGGGACAATCGCCTATGGAATACCCATAGGGGTAGATGGTATTGTGGAAACGGATAATACCCTACCCCGGAGGGAATATGCGATGAAAGAGGCAGTCGCTGTTCTCGCTGACCAGCAGGAGTCCGTATCTAAGAAGAAGATGTCCATCATCCTCTACAGCGGCACGGTGGACAAACTGACCGCAGCCGCCATCTTGGCCACGGGCGCCGCCGCCATGGACATGCAGGTCAACATTTTCCTCACTTTCTGGGGACTTTTGGCGCATAAGAAGGGGGCGTGGCAAGACCCCGGCCAGCAGAAGCTGTCCGCCGAGTTTGCCGAGTACGCCCCCGTGATGATGGAAGCCTTGCAGGCCGGCAAGGTGAAGCCGTGGATCGAGCTCGTGCGCGAGGCCAAGGAGCTGGGTGACGTCAACGTCTACGCCTGCGGCATGACGATGGACCTCTTTGGCCTGCGCCTAGAAGACTTGGAGGACATCGTCAGCGGTGTTCAGGGCGTGACCGGCTTTATGGCCGAAGCCCAGGACAGCAGCGTGACGCTCTTCATCTAGATTTTGGCGGTGGTGCCCGACGCCTGGCCGCGGGCGTTCCAGCCGGAAACGCATGATTTTACAGGTCATTTGCCAAGGAGGGAGCGTTATGACGCAGTTTGTCATCCACCGGGAAATCGACGCGCGTGGAAGTGCCTGCCCGGGACCGCTCATGGAGCTGATCCGGGCGCTCAAGGCGGCTGAAAAGGGGCAAGTGGTGGCGGTTATTTCTTCCGACCAAGGTTCAAAAGTGGACATTCCCGAGTGGGTGGCCAAGGCCGGCCATGCGCTTTTGGCCACGGAAGACGCGGGCGGCGCCACCCGCTTTGTGGTGCAAAAGGCCCGCTGAGCGCCGGCGGGAGGGGGTCAGGACATGCACGACGTTGTCATCGTGGGCGGAGGGGTCGGAGGCACGGTCACCGCCAACCTGCTCGCCGAGGAGCTGGCGCCGGAGTTGGCCGCGGGCCGCGTGCGCCTGCGGCTCATCACCGATCGGCCGGAGCACGTCTACAAACCGGCGTTCCTCTACCGGGCGTTCGGCCGCACATCCCCGGCCGCCTATCGCCGGCCGCAGCGGGAGCTGTTGCACCCCGCCGTGCAGCTCGTCGTAGACCCGGTGCGGACCGTGGACGTGGCCCAGCGCCGGGTGACGTGTGCGAGCGGACAGTCCTACATTTACACCTATTTGGTGCTGGCCCCGGGGGCGCGGGTCGTCCCAGAGCGCACGCCGGGGCTCGTGGAAGCCGGCGAGCAGTTTTACACCGAAGAAGGCTCCGCTCGCCTTTACCGCCGCCTGGAACGGTTTGAAAAGGGAACGGTGGTCGTCTCCGTCATCGGCGTGCCCCACATGTGCCCCGTCGCACCGCTGGAAATGGCCTTTATGCTGGACGCTTTCTTCCGGGAGCGGGGCCGGCGGGACCAGGTGGAGATCGTCTACACCTACCCCATCAATCGGGTGCACAGCAACCCGGCCATCGCGGAGTGGGCGGCACCCCAACTGGTCCAGCGGGGCATTCGCGTGGAGACGTTTTTCAACGTCGAACGGATCGATCCTGAGCAGAAGACCATCGCGACGTTGGAGGGTGCGGAGCTCGCCTTTGACCTGCTCATCGGGATTCCCGAGCACGCAGCGCCAGCGTTTTTGGAGGAGTCGGGTCTCACCGTGGACGGGTGGGTGCCCACCGATCGCCATACGCTCGCGGTGAAAGGCCACGACAACGCCTACGCCCTGGGCGACGTGACGGACTTGCCCGTGAGCAAAGCCGGCTCGGTGGCCCACTATCAGGCATCCACCGTGGCGGCCAACATCGCGGCCCACGTGCGCGGCCTGCCGGCCGCAGCCCGCTACAACGGCAAGACGTTTTGCTTTATCGAAACCGGGACGGAACGCGCGACCTACGTGGAGTTTGATTACGACCACCCGCCGCAGCCGGTGCGGGCGTCCCGCTGGGTTCACTGGGCCAAGCTGGCCTACAACCAGGCCTACTGGCTGACGGCCCGGGGCGTCGTCTGAATCTTACCCCGGCGCGCCCATTGGGTCACACCGGTCCGCGCCGCTCCGCCAGCACCTCGCCCAAACGGAGCGGCGAGGGCCGCGTTGCACCGGCGTGTACTGAGAAAAGGCTGGAATTCGGAGGGAAAATCGTCGTGTTCCAACCCCATGGACAACTGACGGGCGAAACCGGGGCCACCGGCCACGACACCTGCGCACCTTCGTCGCCCGCGGTCGCCCACGTGCTGAACCAGTTTTTGAACGAGCAGGGGGAGTCGGTGGCCAGGGCCTTGACCACCTTGAGCCGGATGGAGCAGGAAGGGACTCTGGAGGAACTGGCTGGCGCGCTCACGCTGCTGAAGCTCTTGAAAGACGCCTTGACCGATGACATGGTCATTGGTCTTGCCCGCCGCGTTGAGCGGCTGGCCGCGGTGGCCGCCGACCCGGCGGTCTCTTCGTTGCTCGAACGGCTCCCGGGCGCCCTGAGGGCAGCCGAGTCGGGCACGGTTTCTCAGGAGGGGGCTCCGGGCCTGACGGCGCTGTGGAGGCAGTTGGGGGATCCCCAGGTGCGCCGGGGGCTCGCGTACTTGCTTGCCGTCGTGAAACGCCTGGCTCCGGAAGCGCCGTAAACTCCCCGCACCGGCCACCATCGGCCGCCGCAAGGCGAACGTGGGCATCCCCAGCGACGGTGGCCGGATTTTGGCAGCCGTGCGCGCAGCATGCACGCAAGATGCCTTTCACGGGGAGGAGATATGAAAAGCATCTTGAATTATGGTCGCATGGCTGCGAGGAATACCATTCACGAACAGATTGTTGCCTGTTACGATCGGTTGGGACAGCGGCAACGCCTGCTAGCCGACCTGCTCTTGAGCGATTCGGCGCGGGTCGCGATGATGTCCAGCGCCGAGTTGGCGCGGGCAGCCGGGGTGAGCGAGGCCACCGTCGTCCGCTTCGCTCAGTCGCTCGGGTTCGCCGGCTACCCCGAGATGCGGCAATATTTGCAGCAAAACCTCCTGAAAGAGCTGGGGTCTTCACAACGGCTGGCCAGCACGGTGCAAGAAACGAGCCCCGCGTCCCCCTTGCGCACCATTGTGGCCACGACCCAGCGTCATCTGGAGCAGCTCCTGCAAAACGTGACCGATGACCAGATCTCCGCCGCGGTCCAGCGGATTCTCCGGGCCCGGCGGGTTTTCATTTTCGGGGAAGGCGCACCCGCCTCCGCTACCCACCTGGCCGAGTTTTGGCTGCGGCGACTGGGTTGTCATGTCATCCGCATCAACCAGACGGGCCGGCGCTTTTTTGACCACGCATTTACCGCCGGCGCCGGGGATCTTGGGATCGTTTTGGTATTCCGGCGGCTGCTGCCCGAGCCCAAAGCCTTTGTGGAGCACTTGGCGCAAGAGTCCGGGGAGTCCATCGTTATCACCGATCTCGTGCAATCGCCCATCCACGGGCTGGCGTCCCAGGTCTTGCTGGTGCAGCGCAGTCCCATGGAAGCCTTCCGCCCGATGGGAGCGGTGACGGCCATCGTCGACGCGCTCATCCTGGGCGTCATGCAAGCCAAGGGCGAGGAGGGCGTGGCGCTTCTCCGCCGCTTGGACGCGTTTCGTGAACGTTACGGGTTCTTGTGAGACGAGCTGAACAGGGGGTGACAGCCAGTCGCGAAAGCAACCGCCGAGGAAGAAAGTGGTCCGGATTGACAGCAAGGCCTAGACGATCGAAGCGCATGAAGGAGGATGTTGCGGTGGCTATAAGGACCCGAGGGCTCTTGGTCGCCGGAGCCCTTACGATGGTGCTGCTGTTGGCCTTAGGTGCGGGAGCAAACACGCTGCCCCGCGAGGTGGACGAGTGGCTCCGGACGAACCAGCTGGGACCGTACACGCCTGCAGAAATCGACTGGGACGCTGTCTACGAGGCCGCCAAGAGGGAGGGGAAGGTGGTCATCTACACCAGCTCCTCCCGCACCATCAGCCTCAAGGACGAGTTTGAGCGGCTCTACCCGGGAGTCACCATGGAAGTGTATGAGCTGGGCTCGACCGGCTCCATCGAGAAGCTGTTCCGGGAGCAGCAGGCGCAGATCTACAACGTGGACATCATCCATGCTTCGGGATACCCTGAGCAGCTGCACCTGCTGTACCAGAATCACATGATCTTCCCGTTCTACCCGCCGGAACTGGAGGACGTCATCCCTGAAGAGTTCCGGGTGCCGCTGGTCGCCCAGCGCTACGAGTCCCGCGCCATTTTCTACAACAGCAAGGTGTATCCTGAGCCGCCCATCAGCAGTTGGTGGGACCTGACCAAGCCCGAGTGGCGCGGCAAGATCGCCATCGTTGACCCGTTGACCGATGCGTCGACGCTGGACCTGATCACCTCCATCGTGCTCAATGCCGATGCGCTGGCGAAAGATTACGAGCGGGTCTTTGGTCGTCCGATCCAGTTGACGGAGCCCAACGCCGGTTATCAGCTGCTCAAGGGGATCCTCAACAACCGGCCGCGTATTTTCAGCCGGCACTCGGACCTCGCGGACGTCGTTGGTGATCCGAACTCCACCAACCCGCCTCTGGGGATCTCGATCCCGTTGTCCACGCTGCGGTCGGCGGGAGACCCGGCCCGGGGCAACCTGCAGTTGCGGGCTCTCACCGACATCACGCCTGCTTTCGGGATCGTATACCCTGCCTTGATGAACATCGCGTACAAGGCGCCTCATCCCAATGCCGCCAAGCTGTTGATCAAGTACCTGTTCGGTGATGAGGAAGGCAATCTGGGCATGGCCCCGTTCTTCATCGTCGGCAACTGGCCGGCACGGACGGACATCACCCGGCAGCCTGAGCATCCTTTCGTGCCTGAGCTGCAGCTGCCGCCGCTCACCGAACTCGACTACTGGCTGTTGGACCCCGTCGGCGTTTGGGAGACGTCGGCGGAAGTCGCGGACTGGTGGATGATCAACGCCCAGTAAGAATCAGGGCCGCAAGCGTGGCGGGGACCGGGTGGGCGCTTGTCAGACGGCGCCTCCGGTCCCTGGCCGCCGGCGCTCCGGCCGCCTTGTGCGTGGGACCGCCCACGACGGGTGCGGGATAATCCGCGCCTGCGACGGCGCCCAGCCGAAGCGGCCGGTGCGGAGCGTCCTAATGTTACAGGGGGCTACATCACAAGATGCGCTCGGCCATTAACTTCCGGCGCCCCGAAACGGTGTTGGGTCTCATCTTCATCGCGGTACTGAGCTATCTCATCATCGTCCCCTTGTTTATCCTGGTTCGGACGACCTTGGTGTGGGGACCGGCCGATTTGCGGCTCCGGGGCGTCAATGTCGTGGTGGGGGAGCCGACCCTTTACCACTGGCGGCAAATGACCAGCGGGGCGCTGGCGCAAGCCGCCTTTTACCGGCCGCTCATCAACACCCTGATCGTTACGGCGGCCACGGTGGCCATCATCCTCCTCGTAAGCAGCCTCATGGCTTACCTGGTGGTCCGTACCGACCTGCGGTGGAAGAAGTTCATCTCCAACTTGGCCGTCGTGCCCTACATCCTGCCCTCCTGGGTGTTGGCGCAGGCATGGCTCCAAGTGTTTAAAAACAGCAACATCGGGATGTCGCCCGGACTGCTCGAGTACTATCTGGGCTGGCAGGCACCTGACTGGCTCGTCTTTGGCCCGCTCCCCATCGCCATCACGATGGGCCTGCACTATTATCCCTTCGGTTTCTTATTGATGGCGAGTGCCTTGTCCACCATCGACTCGCAGTTGGAGGAGGCCGCGGAAGTACTGGGCGCGAGCCGCAGCTACATTTTGCGCAAAGTGACGCTGCCCATCATCATGCCGGCCATTTTTTCAACGGTCCTGTTGGGCATGGCCCGGGCCATGGGTACCTTTGGCACCCCTGCCATCTTGGGTCTCCCGGAGCGGTACTACGTCCTGTCCACCCAGATCTACTCGCTCCTGCGCACGCAGCGGGAGGGGCAGGCTTTCATCCTGGCGCTGGCTCTTTTGCTCATCGCCGGTTTAGGTTTGTACCTCAACGCCCGGGTGACGTCGGCGCGGCGCAGCTACGCCACGATCGGCGGCAAGGGCGTCAAACGCCGTCCCACCCGGCTCGGGCGGTGGAATACGCCCATCGCCGTGGTGGTGTTGGTCTTCCTGCTCCTGGTTGCCGTGTTTCCGCTGGGCTTGCTCACTTGGAGCAGCTTCATGCTCAATGCGGGCGACTACAGCATCTCCAACTTCTCCCTCCACTACTGGACCGGGGAAAGCAACCCGCGCTTCGTGGAGGGTGAGCCGGGCATTTTGCGCAACCAGGCCATCATCGGGGGCTTGTGGAACAGCGTCAAGCTGGCCGTCGTCGGGGGCCTCTTGTGCGGGGTCATGGGCATGTTGATCGGGTACGTGGTCGTCAAAGGCAAGCGCCAGCTGGTACCACGGGTGCTGGAACAGGTCTCCTTTGTGCCCATGCTGATTCCCAGCATCGTCTTTGGCGCGATCTATCTCAGCCTCTTTGCCGTCCGCCGCGGGCCGATTCCGGCGCTCTACGGCACCTTTGCCATCTTGGTGCTGGTGACCGTCGCCAAGCAGCTGCCCTACACCGTCCGGTCGGGCGTATCGGCCATGCACCAGGTCTCCGGCGAGCTGGAGGAGGCGGCTGTCGTCTTGGGCGCGTCGTGGTGGCGCCGCTTTCGCTCCATCGTGTTCCCGCTGACTCGCAGCGGCTTCGTGGCGGGTTCACTCATCGTGTTCATCACCACCATGCGGGAACTAAGCCTGTACATCTT